>JBFHPI010000216.1:0-5854 GCA_041592855.1 Pseudomonas sp. | reverse complement strand
GGTCCAGGGTCTGGCGATTTTGTTCGGTCAGTTCACCCCGGTAATAGCGCTCGGCCAGTTGCTGCAGAGGCCACAGCAGGGGTATCAGGAGCAGGGCCAGCAAGGCCAGGCTGCGCCAGCGCGGTCGGTGTGGGTGAAGGTTCGGGGCGGGCATGGTTCGGCTCGTGGAGGGACGGTGGGGCAGTCAATGCAATAACCGGGCAAGTTTTCCGTATTGGTTAATACTCTAGTTTGTCAGGGCCCTAAGGAGCTGTCGGGGCCTGCATGCGCTTCGTATGGACAGCCAGCGCCCACTGTCTTGCGGAGATCGCCATGATGCTGACTCAATTGACCGTGCGCTCGCGCCTGTTGCTGTTGGCGGTGGTGCCGCTGGTGGTGCTGGTATTTGTGATTGGCATGGCGTTGAACAACGCCGGCCGCGCCAATGATAGCTTCGTCGAACTGTTCCAGGACCGTATGCAGCCGATCAGCCAGATCAAGGTGGTGTCGGATGCCTATGCCGTGGCCATGGTCGACGCCCTGCATAAATACCGCGCCGGGGTCTTCGACGAGGCCCGCTTGCGCCAGGCGTTCAGCGAAGCCCGCCAGCGCGGCGATCAGGCCTGGGCGGCCTATATCGCCACCAACCTGACCGCCGAGGAAAGCGCCCGGGTGGAGCGCACCAAGCCCCATCTGTCGCGGGTGCAGCAGCTGGCCGAGCAGTATATGGGGCAGATTGCCAGTGGCGCGCTGCTGGCTGCCGACCCAGCCAGTTTCAACCGTACGCTGTACGACACCTTCGACCCCCTTGGAGGGGAGCTGGAGGGGTTGATCAGCCTGCAACTGAGCGAAGGGGAAAAACTCGGCGCCCAGACGGCTAATGACTACCAGACGATGCGCAATGCCTTTCTGCTGATCGGTGCTGCTGCACTGGCTTTGGTATTGCTGGCCGCCGTGCTGATCAGCCTGTCGATTATTCGTCCGCTCTCTGGTTTGCGCAGTCTGATTGGCGAGGTGCAGGAAGGTTCCAATCTGACCCTGCGCGCGGAGGTCAGTGGCCGTGACGAGGTGTCAGATACCGCCCGAGCCTTCAATGCCCTGCTGGAGACCCAGCAGGCGCTGATTCGACATCTGAGCGATACCGCCATCCAACTGGCGGCGGCCAGCGAGGAAATGAGTGCGATCAGCGCCCAGGTCAGTCAGGCCGCTGCGGCTCAGGGCGATCAGACCAGTATGGTGGCCACCGCCGTGCACCAGATGAGCGTGGCGGTGCAGGAGGTTGCGCGTAATGCCCAGTCCACCGCAGGCATGGCCGCCGATGCCAATAAAGAGGCCCGCCAGGGCAGCGAGCTGGTTCAGGCCAATCTCAGGGCCATCCAGGGGCTGTCCGGTTCGGTGGAAAAAGCCGGGGAGGTGATCGATACCCTGCACAGTCAGAGCGACGAAATCAGCTCGGTTCTAGGGGTGATCCAGAGCATCGCCGAGCAGACCAATCTGTTGGCGCTGAATGCGGCCATCGAGGCCGCCCGGGCTGGCGAGGCCGGGCGCGGCTTTGCCGTGGTGGCTGATGAGGTGCGCAGCCTGGCGAGTAATACGCAGAAGGCCACCGAGTCGATCCGCGGCATGATTGACGCCCTGCAGGGCGGGGCGCGCAGTGCGGTGAGCGCCATGCAGCAATCCCGCGAGCAGGCGCAGAACAGTGTCAGTCATGCCCGCGAGGCAGGCGAAGTGCTGGGCCATATCGCCCATGCCATCGAAGGCATCGCTGACGGCAATGTGCAGATTTCCGCCGCCACCGAGGAGCAGACGGCGGTGGCAAACGAGATCAGCCAGAATATCAGCGGCCTCAACGACAGCATTGGTGATGTGGTCAACGGTGCCGAGCAGAGCGCCGTCGCCAGCCGTGACCTGGCTCAGCTGGCCAGCGGTCTGCAACAACAGCTTCAGCGCTTCCGGGCCTGATACTGCGGTATGCGGGTGTAGGGTGTGCTATGCGCACCGACAAGCCGGCATGGGTGCACCCTAGGGCTGTTGCTGTTCCACCAGACACTGATGCAGAGCGTCTTGCCACTGTGGCAGCTGGATCGCCCAGTCACGCTGCAGACGCGTGCAATCCAGGCGCGAGTTGGACGGGCGGCGGGCCGGGGTGGGGTAGGCACTGCTGGGAATGGGCTGCAGGCTGGCCGCCGGCTTGCCGGCCTGGCGCAATTCAGCCGCGATGGCCTCGGCAAAACCGTACCAGCTGGTGTCGCCCAGTGCCGTCAGGTGGTAGGTGCCCCAGGGGCCGGCCTGGCCCTGTCGCCAATGCTCTATCAGCTGGCAGCTGGCCTGGGCGATGCTGCCGGCCCAGGTCGGCGCGCCGATCTGGTCGCTCACCACGTTGAGGCTGTCGCGCTCCTGCAGCAGACGTTGCATGGTCAGCAGAAAGTTTTTGCCGTGACGCGAATAGACCCAGCTGGTGCGCAGGATCAGGTGGGCGCCGCCCACCGCAGCAATAGCCTGTTCCCCGGCCAGCTTGCTGCAGCCATAGACATTCAGCGGGTTGGGGGCATCGTCCTCGTTATAGGGCGTGGCCTTGTTGCCGTCGAACACATAATCGGTGGAGTAGTGGATCAGTGGCGCGCCGAGTTCGGCGGCGGCCTCGGCGAGCAGGCCGGGGGCCGTGGCATTGATGGCGAAGGCAGGCTCTGGCTCGCTTTCGGCCAGGTCCACTGCGGTATAGGCGGCGGCGTTAAGGATCAGCTGCGGGCGCAGCTCCAGCACCCGCTGGCTAATCGCGGCGCTCTGGGTCAGATCCAGCTGGGCGCTGCCTAGCACCTGCAAGTCCACCTGGCCCTGCAGGCGCTGTTGCAGTTCGCGACTAAGTTGGCCCTGGCCGCCGAGCAGCAGCACCTTCATGTGAACAGCTCGGCATCGCGGAAGGCCACGCCGGCCTGGTCCTTGGCCGACAGCTGTGGCGTACCGAGGTCCGGCCAGTCGATGGCCAGGTCCGGGTCATCCCAGCGAATGCAGCGCTCCTGCTCGGGGGCATAGTACTCGGTGGTCTTGTACAGCACTTCGGCATACTCGCTGAGTACCAGAAAGCCATGGGCGAAGCCCTCCGGTATCCATAGCTGGCGTTTGTTATCCGCGGACAGGCGCACACCCACCCACTGGCCGAAGCTGGGGGCACGCTGGCGCAGGTCCACGGCCACGTCAAACACCTCGCCCTGAACCACCCGCACCAGTTTGCCCTGGGCCTGCTGGCCGATCTGATAGTGCAGACCGCGCAATACACCACGGGCCGAACGGGAGTGATTGTCTTGCACAAAGCTGCGTGCGCGGCCCGTGACCTCGCGAAAGGTCTGGGCATTGAAGCTTTCATAGAAGAAACCGCGTTCGTCGCCAAACACCTGCGGATCGAGCATCATGACGTCGGTGAGTCGGGTCTGATGTGCGCGCATGCTTATTCCTCCGCCAGTTTGAACAGGTATTGGCCGTAGCCGGTCTTGCCGAACAGTTGCGCCTGATGAAGCAACTGAGCCTTGTCGATCCAGCCCTGCTGGAAGGCAATTTCTTCCAGGCAGGCCACTTTCAGGCCCTGGCGGTGCTCGATGGTCTGCACATACTGTGAGGCCTCCAGCAGGCTGTCGTGGGTGCCGGTATCGAGCCAGGCGAAGCCGCGGCCGAAGCGCTCCACGCGCAGGTCGCCGCGTTTGAGGTAGGCATTGTTGACGTCGGTGATCTCCAGCTCGCCGCGGGGCGAGGGTTTGACCGCCTTGGCGATCTGGATCACCTCGTTGTCGTAGAAGTACAGGCCGGTGACCGCATAGTTGGACTTCGGCTGGCTGGGCTTTTCCTCGATGGACAGAGCGTTGCCGGCCTGATCGAATTCCACCACGCCGAAACGCTGCGGGTCGCTGACCCAGTAACCGAATACCGTGGCGCCGCTGGGCTGGCTGGCGGCGCGCAAGAGTTTTTCAGTGAAGTGCTGGCCGTGGAAAATATTGTCGCCGAGGATCAGACAGACCGAGTCCTGGCCAATAAACCGCTCGCCGAGAATAAAGGCCTGAGCCAATCCATCCGGTGAGGGCTGCTCGGTGTATTCGAGGTGCAGGCCGAACTGGCTGCCGTCACCGAGCATCTTCTGGAAGTTGGGCAGATCCTGGGGGGTGGAAATGATCAGGATCTCGCGGATGCCGGCCAGCATCAGCACCGAGATGGGGTAGTAGATCATCGGCTTGTCGTAGATCGGCAGCAGCTGCTTGGATACGCCCAGGGTAATGGGGTGCAGACGACTGCCGGAACCGCCGGCGAGGATAATGCCCTTCATCGATACCGCTCCTTAAAGTGCGCCAAGGCGTTCACGTTGATAGCTGCCGTCCTGCACGCGGCGGCACCAGTCGAGATTGGCCAGATACCACTGCACGGTCTTGCGCAGGCCAGACTCGAAGCTTTCCTCTGGCAGCCAACCCAGCTCGCGCTCGATCTTGCTGGCATCAATGGCGTAGCGCAGATCATGGCCTGGCCGGTCGGCGACAAAGTGGATCAGCTCGGCATAAGGGCCGGCTTGGCGGGGTGCCAGCTCATCGAGCAGGGCGCAGATGCTCTGCACCACATGCAGGTTGGTCTGCTCGTTATGCCCGCCGATATTGTAGGTTTCCCCCACCTGGCCCTTTGTGACCACCGTCAATAGCGCGCGGGCATGGTCTTCCACATAGAGCCAGTCGCGCACCTGCTGGCCATCGCCGTACACCGGCAGTGGCTTGCCTTCCAAGGCATTGAGAATCACCAGGGGAATCAGCTTTTCCGGGAAATGATAGGGGCCGTAATTGTTCGAGCAGTTGCTGACCAGCGTCGGCAGGCCGTAAGTGCGTTGCCAGGCCCGCACAAGGTGGTCGGACGCCGCCTTGCTGGCCGAATAGGGCGAGCTGGGGGCGTAGGGGGTGGTTTCGGTGAACAGCGCATCGCTGTCATGCAGGTCACCGTAGACCTCGTCGGTGGAAATATGGTGGAAACGAAAGGCCGCGCGCGCCGCCGAGTCCAGCTTCGACCAGTAGGCGCGCACGCTCTCCAGCAGGCTGTAGGTGCCGACTATGTTGGTCTGGATAAATGCCGCCGGGCCGTCGATGGAACGGTCCACATGGGACTCGGCGGCCAGGTGCATCACCGCCTCGGGCTGGAAGTGGGCGAGGACCTGCGCCACGATCTCGCTATCGCCGATATCGGCCTGGCGAAACTGATAGCGCGGGTTGCGCGCTACGCTCGTCAGGGACTCCAGATTGCCGGCGTAGGTCAGCTTGTCCAGGTTGAATACCTGATGTTCTGTGGCGTTCAGCAGGTGACGGATCAGTGCGGAGCCGATAAAGCCGGCGCCGCCGGTGACAAGGATGCGCATGGGTGACTGACCTTGGACGTGGAGTGCAGTATGAGTGGGAGAGTCATGGTTGCGGATGCTAGCAGAATGCGTGCCGTCTTACCGGCGCCGGCTGCTGCCGTCCTGTGTGCTCTTTGTGTGCGGTCACGCGGAAACATGCAGGCGGACGCTCCTCCGGGAATTGTATGGAGCTGTCGAGAGGCTGATCAGATATTGGCGCCATTTTATTGGGTGTCGGATTATTGTTTCTGGGCCTTGCACACGGCACGAGATATCAATTTAATATCGCCACAAAAACTTATAACAAGCGTTTTTAAAATCGCTATTCGCCATTAGTTTGACGATCTGCCCATCTTTCAGCGTCTCGCGTCAGTCATGGCCGGTGCGAAATGTATCTATGGGGGGAGGGGGAAGGAATGCGGCAACGGTGGGTCGATAGCTTGCTGCTCGCGCGGCCTGGCTACGTGGAGTCATTCCTTGCAGTGGTGCGCGTAGTCCACGGGCTGACGGCCATTCTGC
>JBFHPI010000215.1:0-5890 GCA_041592855.1 Pseudomonas sp. | reverse complement strand
CGGGTGAAATAGACTAGAGCGCGGTAGGGGTCACTGCCCAGGCTGGCCAAGCCAAGCTGCAGCTGCTCAGGGCTAATCGACTGCCCCTGCCCGTCCTTGAGCCAGACCTTGCGCGCGGTCTGCATGCGCTGCCAGAAGGCAGCCTGATCCGGGCTGTCACTGAAATTGTCGGTGACCCGGACCCACATCAGCAGCTGCGCCCCCGCCTTGGGCGTGTTCCCACAGCGTGGTGAAGGTGTGGTGACCATCGGTGAGATACAGCTGGCCCTGCGGCCCGACCACCACGGTTTTCATTTCGCTGCTGCGCGAGCCGACCACAGCCTGGCAGCTGAAGCTCTCAGGCTTATGCAGGCTGGCGCCTTTGGGCACCTTGCTGCTCTCACCCTGGCCGTTGGCCTCGCAGTACTCATCGAAGAGCTTGTTCGGCTCCCTGGCGAAACGCCCAAGCTTGTAATAGATCTGCTCATGCCCCACCACGGCCTGAGTCGGACGCAACTGCTCCAGGCGCACCTGCAACAGCTCTCCCGACTTGGCCGCGCGATAGTCCTCGGCCAGCGCCACACAGCTGACAGCCATCCAGCACAACAGCAGCACAATCCTGCCCATACATATCTCTCCGTTCACGGCATGAAAAAAGCCCCGCACAAAGGCGGGGCTGAAAGTAGGAGCAACGCGTTAACGCAATGACTTAGAACACGTACTGCAGGCGGCCGATGATGGCCTTGCCGTCGTCCTGGACGTCCTGACCACCCACCTGCGAGTTGGTATCGAGGTTGTCCACTTCGTAGTCAACGTAGTTCAGGCTCATACGGATGGCCGGGGTGGCGAAGTAGTTGACACCCACCACCATGGCGCTGGCCTTGAACTCATCGCTCAGGTCGTCGGCAACCACACCGACCACACCGCTCATCATCTGCGCAGGAATGGCGCCGGCATCGGCGTCAACGGTGCTGCTTTCATAACGGGCGAAGACTTCGAACGTGCCCTTCATGTCGGTCGGCTTGTCCCACTTGCCAGCACCGGCCTTGTAACCGCGGGCGCCACCGATCATGTAAGACACCTGACCGTAGTAACCGTTGGCATCCACATCGGCATCGACGCCACCGGCAGTCTCACCGGAAACCTGACGCTGGAAGTACTCGGCTGCAGCGCGGAAGGAGCCGAACTGGGCGCCCGCTTCGAGTACCCATTCCACGTCTTTGTCGGTATCGGCGGTGCTGCCGAAGGCGATGCGTGCATCGTCATCGCTGCGAATGCCCATGCGGGTACGCACGTTGGCGGTGTTATCGTCCGGGTTGCTGCTGTGGTAGTTGGCACCCAGGTGGATCACATCGGTACCGTTCAGATAAGGCGCCCAGTTGGCACGCAGGGTGTAGCCGAACAGCTCATCGTTGCCATCGGACTCATACTGGTCGTAGTTGGCCACCTGAGCCATCAGGCCGTAGTTGTCGCCGGTGTGCATGACGTTGACGCCGAACACGGCATCTTCGTCGCCATTGAGGAAGTCGTACATGAACGGACGTTCGATGGCGGTGATCCAGGACGAGCTGGTGGTGTTTTCCAGGCCGTAGTCAACCCCGAAGCGGCCCACTGTCACGTCGGCAAAACCCAGGCCGGTGTAGGTGATATAGGCGCGATCGACATCGGTACCGTCTTCGTAGCCGTCATAGGACAGACGCACACCCCAGCCCCAGTCCTTGTAGGCCACGCCTTCCAGACCGATTTCGCCACGGCGGATAAAGGTGTTGAAGGTGTCATCAAAGGGATCGTCCTGACGACCCGCCATCAGGCCATCGAAGTTGGTGGCATCCCACTGCAGCTTGCCGCCCAGCTTGAAGCTGAACTCCTTGTCAACGGTGGCGACTTCCAGGCCACCCTTGGTCTTGATCACGATATCGGCGCCGTCGGTGGTGACGGTGCCGGCGAAAGCCTGGGCGGAAACGGCCAGAGCCAGAGCGCTGGTGGCGAAGCCGGCCATTACTCCACGGAAGCTGTGCTGACGGATCATCGAAGATTCCTCTAAATGGACTTTAAAGTGTTGAAAACACCCGAGCACTGGGGGCTCGTTCGTGCTGGAGGGAATCTTGGCGGCGGGATATTTCAGGGCAGTTGCTGATATATAAATCTTTGATTACAGCGGAACTTTTTACTTCCTTTGTCTATAAGCCGTGACAGCGCCCCGGCCTCGCTACTTGGTCAGTGGCCCACACACCCTTGCAGCGGCAGGCCACGTGCGGCTCAGGACGGTCGACGCATTGCCCGCCCCAGCCAGTCATCCAGGCTCAGCCAACGCCCGGCACCGCTGAAAAACAGCGCCACCAGCATCACCAGGTAGGTGGCGGCAAACTCGATGCCGTTATTGAGCACCACGATGCGACCGCTGCTGGTCAGCCAGTCATAGTTGCCATGCTCACGGAGGATGGCTCGGGCGCGCTCGATTTTCTCTGCCGAGGCCAACACCCGCTCATTGGCAAAGGGCGCCGCCGGATCGGCAATGGCTTGCCAGCCATAGGGCCAGTGCACGGCGAAGACAGCCACCAGCATGGTCACCATCAGCGGGATGCTGACCCAACGCACGGCCAGGCCAAACAACAGCAGTAGCGCCCCACCCGCCTCGGTCAGGGCTGCCAACCAGGCCAGCAACTCGGGGAATGGCAGGCCCAGGCCCCAGTCCGGGTTGCCAAACCAGGCGGCGGTGGCCTCGATATCGGCCAGCTTGTGCATGCCGGCCATCCAGAACACCGGCACCAGATACAGGCGCAGCAGCAACGGCCCGAGAAAATCCAGGCGCCGGGAAGCGTCCAGGGCATCCTGGAAGCGATTAAGAAGGCTTAGCATGGTCAGTCTCCACAAATCGGCGCATGGCGCCGCGGGTCAGGTACAGGGAGGGGTTAAGGGCGCCAGACACCCTGGTCTTGCCACTGCGCCAGGAGGGTTTTGGCGTTGTTGAAATAGGCATCGTCGGCATTCAGGCCATACTGCTGGGCCAGCGCCAACAACGCAGGTTCTGCGGCTTCACCCGCCTGCAGGCGCAAGGCCAGTTGATAGGCGAACGGGCTCAGTTGCATAAAGCGCACCTTGTCCTGCGCATCACGCCAGACCAGCAGGCAGGTCGGTTCAGCCTCCGGCTCACGCGGTTGGAAGTCGGCACCGATACGCTGCACCGGCCACCGATACGCCAGCGGCCAGGCCAATGGCGACCAGCCCTGGGCCGGCACCTGGGCTTCGCTGACATCCAGCGCCAGCTCGACCCATTCGTAGTGCGCCAGCTCCAGCATAAAGGGCGGATCACCCGCCTCGGCGACATACCCCTGCTGCAGCCATGCCATAAATTCCTGGCTGATCTGCAGAAAATAAGGCGTGCGCGCCACATGCTCGACCATAAAGCTGCGCACCAGCCGTTGCCAGCGGTTGGCCTCGGTGATGCGCCGCAATACCGGAAAAGCGCCGCTGATAAAGCCTTCGATATTGTTGAAGAACAGCGTCTCATACACCGCCATGCGTGCGCCGCTGATGCCATCCGGCAAGGGTTGCTGCACCGGCTGGCGGATACGCGCGGCAAAGGCCCGTTGCGCCTCACCCCCCCTCATGTGCCGTACCCTCTGAACGGAGTGGCAGCCGCTGCCGCCTGCAGCTGACGAATCTGCGCCACCTCGGCGTACAGCTCGGCAATCGGCGGGAAGTTGAAATCTCGCTCCAGCAGGGTCGGGCGCACGCCATGCTGGGTGTAGGCCTGCTCCAGCAATGCCCAGACAGGGTCGATAACCGGGGCGCCATGGGTGTCGATCTTCAGATCATGGGCTTCATCGTAATGCCCGGCCACATGCAAGTAGGCGATGCGCGCACTGGGCAGGCTGGCGATATAGGCCTGCGCATCGAAGTTGAAATTGATGCTGTTGACGAAGACGTTGTTAACGTCCAGTAACAGCTGACAGTCGGCCTGTTCCAGCACCGCGCGGACAAACGCCGCCTCATCCAGCTCGCCCGGCAACTGCGCATAGGCCGAGACATTCTCGATGATCAGCGGCCGCTCCAGCACGTCCTGGACGATGCGCACGCGCTCGGCAATGCGCTGCACCGACTCTGCGGAAAACGGCAGCGGCATCAGGTCATAGAGCTGACCATGATCGGCGCAGGCCGACAGATGCTCGCTGTAACCGCGCACCCCATGCAGGTCGAGAAAACCCTTGATGGCCTTGAGCAGCTCGATATCCAGCGGGGCAAAACCACCGAGGTTGAGGGACAGACCATGACAGAGCAGTGGCAGGCGTTCACTTAGGGCACACAACTGCTTGCCCAGGCGCCCGCCGACACCGATCCAGTTCTCCGGCGCCAGTTCGAGGAAATCCACCTCGTTTGTGCTGCAATCCTGCAACGCGCCGAGCAGGCCGCGTCGCAGGCCCAGCCCGGCGCCGTTGACGAAATCCATCTGCATGTTCTGCCCCCGCACTCGATCAGTTACTCGGCTTTCTTCTCGGCGCCGCACTTGCCTTCACCGCACTTGCCCTCGCCTTCGGCCTTGGCTTCGCCACCACACTTGCCTTCGCCACATTTGCCCTCGCCTTCGGCTTTCTTCATTTCACCGCCGCATTTGCCTTCGCCGCAGCTGCCTTCGGCAGATTTCTCGGCCGCAGCCAGGCTGTAGCCACTGCTCAGTTCCTGAGCGGCGAAAGGGTTGCTGGCGGCCTGTACGTTAAGGGCAGCGCTGCTCAGCAGGGCCGCGCCCAGGGTCGCCACAACAGTATTCAGATGCTTCATGGTGAATCTCCAGTGCAGTTGAAAATGGGGCCGAAATGGTACCCTCGGCTCAATAGAGTGCCGACTGCCAGTGGCGTTACAGGGCGACGGGAAAAAACACGAGGAAGGGGCCAAGCTTTAGGTCGCAGGCGCCCCGACGAGCGAGCGGCCTGCGCCAGCTGTCCGGCACAGAACTTACAGAAGGCTGGGGTTTAGCCCTGCTGCCGGCGTAACTCGGCCAGGCGGGTGGCCAGAGCGTCCAGTTCGGCACTCTGCCCCTGTGGCAGTTGACGTAGCACCGCCTGGCTCAGGCGCATCTGGCGAATAAAACGCCTACAGCGGTAACACATGGCCAGGTGCAGGCGTACGGACACCCGCTGACGCAAGCTCAGGCGGGCGTCGAGAAGGTCACTGGACAGGGCCACCAGGTCCTTGCAACTCAACATTGGCCAGTCTCCTCAAAGTGCTCAAGGGTGGCATACACCTTGAGTCGGGCACGGTGCAGCAGCACCCGAACATTGGAGGCGGAAACCTGCAGAAGGTTACAGATATCCTCCAACTCCAGACCTTCCCGCTCACGCAAGTGCAGCACACTGCCCTGTTGCGCAGGCAGGCTGCCCAGGGTCTTCTCCAGGCACTGGCGCAACTCATCCTCGGTCAGCAGCGCATCCGGGCTGTCGTGATGCCAGGCATGGGGGGCCAGCAGCCAGTGGCCCGACTCGCCGAAACGCTCATCGCCTATGCTGCCATGGGGGGGCGGCAGATCATCCAGCAGCACTTCGCGGCGGTTCTGCTTAAGACGATTTTTCGCACTATTGGCGGTGATGGTGAGCAGCCAGGTCTTCAGGCTGGAACGTTCCTGAAAGGTGTCCAGACCCCGCACCACGGCCAGCCAGGCATCCTGCACCGCTTCGTCGGCCTGACGGCTGCCGACGATGGCAAAGGCCACCGCACGCATCGCCCCCTGGTAGGTGGCAACCAGCTCGCGGAAAGCCTTCTGCTCACCGCCGCGCAGGCGGGCGAGCAAGGCCTGGTCGGCAGGATAGTCCATCACTTCTTGCGCAGAATCACGCTGCCGATGGAGTAGCCGGCACCGAAGGAGCTCAGCACACCCAGGCTGCCAGCGGCCAGATCATCCTGATGCTTGTGCAGG
>JBFHPI010000214.1:0-5898 GCA_041592855.1 Pseudomonas sp. | reverse complement strand
TGGCCGTCGGTCTCGTCGTTGTACAGGCCGTCTGGCAGCCAGATGACCGTATCCACCGCCAGATGGCTGCGCAGCACCGCCTCGATGTCCTCGCGGCTCATCTGTGGGTTGCGGTTACGGTTGAGCAGGCATTCCTCGGTGGTGATCAGGGTGCCTTCGCCATCCACATGGATGGAGCCGCCTTCCAGCACGAAACCTTCGGTGCGGTAGCGCTGGCAGCGCTCGATTTCCAGCACCTTGCGCGCCACCTGATCGTCGCGCTGCCAGGGCCAGTACAGGCCGCCGTCGAAACCGCCCCAGGCGTTGAAGGTCCAGTCCACTCCGCGCACTTCGCCGCTGCCATGGGTGACGAAGGTGGGGCCGGTGTCGCGCACCCAGGCGTCGTCGGTGCTGATCTCCACCAGGCGAATGCGCTCGCTATCCAGGCGTGCGCGGGCATTCTCGTACTGGCCGGCACTGACGCACACCGTCACCGGTTCGAACTCGGCAATGGCATGGGCCACTGCGGCAAAGGCCGCTTGCGCCGGCTTGCCGCCCAGGCGCCAGTTGTCCGGACGCTCGGGCCAGACCATCCAGGTCTGGCTATGGGGTTCCCATTCGGCCGGCATGCGAAAGCCATCGGCCCGTGGTGTGGTGGTCAGGGTGGTCATAGTGGGCACCGGTTATGTGGTTGGGGCCTGCTCTGCGCGACGGGCAAGAGGCATGGCGGGTTGCTTAAAACTAGTCGCCGCGACGGGACTGCGCTATGCAGCCTGGCTTTTGCAGATTTATATCCGATAAATATCGGTATTGGAAGGCGATATTTTGCTTTAAGGCGATTTATATCGGATTTTTATCCAATAAAAATCGGCGCCCTGCCACTGTCCGCTGGGCAGGTGATGGGGTGTGGGCTGCTTATCAGGCCGTTGAAAAACGTAGGCGAGGCGGCCAGTGCAAGGCAAAAACTGGCGAAAAAGCGGAGTTTACGAGCTGTAAATGAGCATTTGATTCGCTCCGCTCACCCCTTCGGGGCCGTGCTAAAGCACGTTCAGCTTTTGGCTGTGAGCCTGTTTTTAACGCGGCAATGTCAACGCAGGTAGTTTTTCGACAGCCTGTTAGAGTGGCTGATCGCGCTTGGGCAGGCAGGGCGGCAGATACAGGCCCAGGTAGGCATCGAACACGCGCATGCCTTCCTCGGCCATGCGTGGGGTGATGGTGCCGTGCAATTGCACCGAGCGGGCATAGACGCGGTCACCCAACTCCATGGCCAGGGCGAAGACGTCGAGATCTGTCGGCAGTTGGGGCAGGGCGAAATGGCGCTCGAACAGGTGCTGCATCAACCGGCCCAGCTCCAGGTCATGCTGGCGGTCGGCCTGGGTGACCTCGGTCAGGCCGTGCTGGGCCAGGATCAGCTGGCGTGCGGCGCTGTCTCCGGCATAGATGGCCAGCATGCGCTGCTCGACGATGCGTGACAGGTCACGCCAGTCGCGCAGTCCGTCATGTTCGACCGGCAGCTCCAGGCTGGCGCGGAAGGCGGCGTGGATGTCGGCGGTCAGGGCTTCGAGCAGGGCCGGGACGCTGGCGAAGAAGTGATAGACCGAAGACGGTGGAATGGCTGCGCGTTCGGCCACGGCGTAGATCGACAGGCTGGCCACGCCCTGTTCGGCCAGCAGTTCGCGGGCGGCGGCGAGAATTCCGGCGATCCGGGTCTGGCTGCTGGCGCGGGGTTTGCGGGCAGTGGCAGGGCGGCTCATGGTGATTCTCTTGGCAGACGGAGCCGCTATTGGACGCCAGGGCCATTGATCATGGCAAGTCTGCAGCGCCGGCTTGTCCGGTGCCGGGTGGCGGACAAGCCGGAGGCAGGTGCGCCCTAGGGTGTGCCGATAAACTGCGCCCAGACGCTTTCCACTGCCGCGCTGTGCTTTTCCGGCAGCGGGTCGGTGGCGTACAGGCGGCGTTTGGTTTCCCGGTCCGGGTAGAGGCCGGGCTGGTTGCGCAGGGCTTCGTCGAGGAAGGCGGCGGAATCGGCGTTGGCGTTGGGGAACAGGGTTTCGGTGGTGATCAGGGCGGCCACCTCCGGCTGCAGCAGGAAGTTGATGAACTGGTGCGCCAGATCCGGGCGCTGGGCGTTGGCCGGGATCACCAGGTTGTCGATAAAGATCACCGAGCCTTCGTCGGGTACCAGAAAGCGCACCGGCTGACCGGCATCGGCGGCGGCCAGGGCATCGCCCACCCAGGCCATGGCGACGCACAGACGGCCATTGCTCAGATCATCGATATAGCGTTCGCTGTCCACGTAGCGCAGATTGGGGCGCAGCTCGCCGAGCAGCTTGGCCGAGCGCTCGATCCGGCTGGGGGCACTGCGCACCAGGCTGCGGCCCTGGTAGTTGAGCAGCAGCGACAGGGTTTCGCTGGAGGCGTCCAGCAGGCTGATACCGCAGCTGGCCAGACGTGTGCTCTGCTCGGCGTCGAACAGCAGGCTCCAGCTGTCGGGCAGCGGCCCGCCGAAGGCGGCCTCGGCCTGTGGCGTGTTGATCGCCAGGCCTACGGCGCCCCAGAGGTAGGGCACGGCGTGGCGATTGTTGGCGTCATGGGCGGCCAGGGCACTGAGCAGCTGCTTGTCCAGGTGCTGGCGATTGGGTAGCTGGCTGAAGTCCAGAGCCTGCAGCTGGCCGCTCTTGAGCAGCCCAGGCAGTGCGTCATGGGAAGGGACGGCGATATCCATCGGCTCGCCGCTGGCGAACAGGGCATCCAGTTCCTCGGCGGTGGCGTAAGTGCGGTACTCCACGCGCACGCCGGTCTCCTGTTCAAAACGCTTGAGCACCTGGGGGGCGATATAGTCGTTCCAGTTGTGCACGCGCAGAACATCTTCGGCCTGGCTCAGCAGCGGGGTCAGGGCCAGGAGGGCGGTAAGTAGACGACGCATGGGCTTCTCCCTGTATCCATAAGGCTGTGACTCTCCGAACTGCGGGCAAACCGGGGCCTGTTGCGGGCCTTGGCCTACAACCTGAAGGTCGGGAGTGGTTGGATAAAACAACGCCGGCGCAAGGGCCGGCGTTGGGTATTGCATCAAACGGTGTGCAGGTACCAGTTGTACTCAAGGTCGGAAATGGTGGTTTCAAACTCCTCCAATTCGGCTTCCTTGCAGGCCACGAAGATGTCGATGTACTTCGGGTCGATGTACTTGTTCAGCACTTCGCTGTCGTCCAGCTCGCGCAAGGCATCACGCAGGTTGTTCGGCAGGCTCTGTTCCAGCTGCTCGTAGGAGTTGCCTTCGATCGGCTCGCCCGGTTCGATCTGATTGGTCAGGCCGTGGTGGATACCGGCGAGGATCGAGGCCAGCATCAGGTAGGGGTTGGCATCGGCGCCGGCCACGCGGTGTTCGATGCGCACGGCATCGGCACTGCCGGTGGGCACGCGCACCGCCACGGTCCGGTTGTCCAGGGCCCAGCTTGGCGCATTGGGCACGTAGAACTGCGCGCCGAAACGGCGGTAGGAGTTCACGTTGGGGCAGAGGAAAGCCATGGTCGCGGACATGGTGTCGAGGATGCCGCCGATGGCGTGGCGCAGCGGCTGGTTCTGCAGTGGGTCCTCGGCGGCGAAGATGTTCTTGCCGGTCTTCTTGTCCAGCAGCGAGATGTGCACATGCAACCCGTTACCGGCCTGGCCCGGGTAGGGCTTGGCCATAAAGGTGGAGTCCATCTCGTGGTCGTAGGCGATGTTCTTGATCAGGCGCTTGAGCAGCAGGGCGTAGTCGCAGGCCTTGATCGCGTCTTCGACGTGATGCAGGTTGACCTCGAACTGTGCCGGGGCGCTTTCCTTGACGATGGCGTCGGCCGGGATGCCCTGCTCCTTGGCGGCTTCGAGGATGTCCTGCAGGCAGTCGACATACTCATCCAGGTCGTCGATCAGATACACCTGGGTTGAATGCGGGCGCTTGCCCGACATCGGCGAACGCGGTGGCTGCGGGCGGCCGTTCACGTTCTCCTGGTCGATCAGGTAGAACTCCAGTTCGAAGGCGGCACAGATGCGCAGGCCCATGTCATCGAACTTTTCCACCACCTGGCGCAACACTTCACGCGGGTCGGCGAAGAAGGGGCGGCCATCCAGCTCGTGCATGGTCATCAGCAACTGGGCGGTGGGGCGCTTCTGCCAGGGTTCGTTGCACAGGGTATTGGGGATGGGGAAGCAGATGCGATCGGCATCGCCGATATCCAGGCCCAGGCCGGTGCTTTCCACGGTGGCGCCATTGATATCCAGGGCAAACAGCGAAGCGGGCAGGTTGATGCCCTTTTCATAGACTTTGTGCAGGGCGTTACGGTCAATACGCTTGCCGCGCACCACACCGTTCATATCTGCGATAAGAAGGTCGACGAACTGGACCTCAGGATGTTCCTTAAGGAACGCGTTCGCTTCATTAAGCTGAACGGCACGCGGGGGTACCGACATGATGCAACACCTTTCTTGTTAAAAATATCAATCATGCAAATGCATGGGTATGAGTCAATCTTAAACACTAGTGGCTGTCAAGAGAGGCGTATTCTGCCCTAAAACTGGGCGTCACGACCAGTTTTAGGGCGCCTCAGCTGATATGGGTCTGGCTTGAGCCCTTGTAGCTCGTGGTGCTCAGTGGCCTGTGTTCGATTTTTTACATGGCTATTGTGAAAAAAAATGAACAAGGCTAAGCTCGGCTCAAACCCATAACAGCAATAAAACGGGTGTCTCATGTCTCGCCAGCCGATCATCGGCGTCAGTGCCTGTACCAAGCTCATCGGGCACAACACCTACCACACTGCGGGTGATAAATACCTGCAGGCCGTTGTGCACGCAGCCGGCGGATTACCGGTGATCATTCCCGCTCTGGGCGATCAGGTCGACCAGGGCTATCTGCTCGATCATATCGACGGCCTGGTCTTTCCCGGCTCGCCGTCCAATGTCGAACCCCATCATTACAGCGGTCCGGCCAGTGAGCCCGGCACCCTGCACGATGCGGCTCGCGACAGTACCACCCTCCCCTTGATTAAAGCAGCAATTGCCCGGGGTATTCCGTTGCTGGGCATCTGTCGGGGCTTTCAGGAGATGAACGTGGCATTCGGCGGTAGCCTGCACCAGAAGGTGCAGGAGGTCGAGGGCTATATGGACCACCGTGAGCCTGAAGGGCTGCCGGCGGATCAGCAATATGGCCTGCGCCACCTGCTGCACGTGCAGCCGGGCGGGCTGCTCGACGGCATCGGCTTGCCGCGCGAGTTCATGATCAATTCCATTCATGGCCAGGGCGTTGAACGTCTGGCGCCGGGCCTTCGCGTAGAAGCACTGGCGCCTGACGGGTTGATCGAAGCCTTCTCCGTCGAAGGTGCCAAAAGCTTTGCCTTGGGGGTGCAATGGCACCCTGAATGGCAGGTACGATCCAACCCGAATTATCTCGCCATCTTCCAGGCCTTTGGTGAGGCTTGCAGGAAGAAGGCGGGGCAACGCTGAGCCGACTATATATAGGTCGGTTCTCACCAACCCTGAGGTCTCTATGAGCACCAAACTAGACCAGCTTTCGAGCTGGCTGAAAGAACGCAAAATCACCGAAGTTGAATGCCTGATCAGCGATCTTACCGGCATTGCCCGTGGCAAGATTTCGCCGACCAACAAGTTCCTCGACGAGAAGGGCATGCGCCTCCCCGAGAGTGTGCTGCTGCAGACCGTAACCGGCGACTACGTTGAGGACGACATCTATTACGACCTGCTCGACGAGGCGGACATCGACATGTTCTGCCGCCCGGACGAGAACGCCGTATTCCTCGTGCCCTGGGCCATCGAGCCGACTGCGATGGTGATCCATGACACCTTCGACAAGCAGGGCAACCCGATTGAGCTGTCGCCGCGCAACATTCTCAAGAATGTGCTCCAGCTTTACGCATACAAGGGCTG
>JBFHPI010000213.1:0-5904 GCA_041592855.1 Pseudomonas sp. | reverse complement strand
GCTATGGTACGCCTGTGACGCCGGCCGAGAGGCTGCGACCGGGGGTCGCGCCTGCTCGGCCACGGAGTGTTACTTCTCCGCTTTGTCTTGCGACAGGCTGTACACGTAAGCCGCCAGCAGGTGGACTTTGTCGTTGCCGAGGAAGTCTTCCTGAGCGGGCATCTTGCCGCTGCGACCGTAACGCAGAGTCTGCTGGACCTGAGCAAAGCTGGAGCCATACAGCCAGACCTTGTCAGTCAGATTCGGCGCGCCCAGGGCCTGCTGACCCTTGGCATCGGCACCATGACAGACTGCACAATTGGCGGCGAAGATGTCTTGACCTGCGGCAAGGTCAACTTCGATACCTTCCGGGTTTTTCAGACCGGACAGGCTGCGCACATAGCCGGTGACATTACGAATACCTTCTTCGCCAATCACCGCCAGCTGTGCCGGCATCATGCCCTGGCGGCCCTTGAGCAGGGTGGTCTTGATGGTTTCCGGGTCGCCGCCATACAGCCAGTCGTTATCGGTCAGGTTGGGGAAACCGTAGGCGCCCTTGGCGTCGGAGCCGTGGCAGACCGAGCAGTTGGAGGCGAACAGGCGACCACCCATCTTCAGGGCTTGCTCATCCTGGGCGACCTGTTCAATGGGCATGGCCGCATATTTGGCGAAGATCGGCCCATAAAGGGCGTCGGCCTTGGCCATTTCCTTTTCCCACTGATGCACCCCAGTCCAACCGCTTTCACCGGTGGCGAAGGCGGTTTCGGTCTTGCTGTCGAGGTAACTGTAACCCGGCAGGAAACCCTTGAAGTTGCCCAGGCCCGGATACAGGGCCAGGTAGCCCAGGGCGAAGATGATGGTGCCGATAAACAGCATGAACCACCACTTGGGCAGCGGGTTGTCGAACTCCTCGATGCCGTCGAACTCGTGGCCGACGGTTTCCTCGGTGGTCTCCTGGCGCTGGCCCTTGCGGGTGCCGAAGATCAGCCAGGTCAGGGCGAAGATGGTGCCCAGCGACAGAATGGTGATGTACCAACTCCAGAACGTGGTCATTGGTTATTGCTCCTGGAAGATTGCTCGTCACGCTCTTTGGGTTGGGGATCGTCGGCGAAGGGCAGGTTGGCGGCTTCGTCGAAGCTGTCTTTACGCTTGCTGCTGTAGGCCCATAGCACCACGCCGATAAAGGCGATAAAGACTATGGCGGTGCCTATGCCGCGGATCATCCCGATATCCATAGTGCGTTACCGTTTGTTCTTGATGGATGTGCCAAGCACCTGCAGGTACGCCACGATGGCGTCCATTTCGGTCTTGCCTTTCACTGCGTCCTGGGCACCGGCGATGTCCTCGTCGGTGTAAGGGATGCCAAAGCCACGCATCACTTCCATCTTCTTGGCGGTCAGCTTGCCGTCGAGCTTTTTCTCAACCAGCCAGGGGTAGGCCGGCATCTTCGACTCCGGCACCACGTTGCGCGGGTTGTACAGGTGGGCGCGCTGCCACTCGTCCGAGTAGCGGCCGCCAACCCGGGCCAGGTCCGGGCCGGTACGCTTGGAACCCCAGAGGAAGGGGTGATCCCAGACGCTTTCGCCGGCCACCGAGTAGTGGCCGTAGCGCTCGGTCTCGGCGCGGAACGGACGGATCATCTGCGAATGGCAGCCTACACAGCCTTCCTTGATATAAACGTCGCGGCCTTCCAGTTGCAGCGCGGTGTAGGGCTTGAGGCCTTCCACCGGCTCATTGGTCACGTCCTGGAAGAACAGCGGGACGATCTGGGTCAGGCCGCCGATGCTGACGGCCAGAACCATCAGCAGCGCCATCAGGCCGATATTCTTTTCAAGAATTTCGTGTTTCATCAGTGCGCTACTCCAGCAGGGATCTGTGCAGCGGCTTCGTATTCGGAAGCCTTGGCGGCACGCACGGTGCGATAGGTGTTGTAGGCCATCAGGAGCATGCCGGTGACGAAGAAGGCACCACCAATCATGCGCACGATGTAGCCCGGATGACTGGCTTCCAGGGCTTCAACGAAGGAGTAGGTGAGGGTGCCGTCTTCGTTGACAGCGCGCCACATCAGACCCTGGGTGATGCCGTTGACCCACATCGAGGCGATGTACAGCACGGTGCCGATGGTGGCCAGCCAGAAATGCACGTTGATCAGGGCCACGCTGTGCATCTGCTCGCGGGCGAACACCTTGGGAATCAGGTGGTACAGGGCGCCGATGGAAATCATCGCCACCCAACCGAGGGCGCCGGCGTGAACATGGCCGATGGTCCAGTCGGTGTAGTGGGACAGGGCGTTGACCGTCTTGATCGCCATCATCGGACCTTCGAAGGTGCTCATGCCGTAGAAGGCCAGGGACACCACGAGGAAACGCAGGATGGGGTCGGTGCGCAGCTTTTGCCAGGCGCCGGACAGGCTCATCATGCCGTTGATCATGCCGCCCCAACTGGGGGCCAGGAGGATGATCGACATCACCATGCCCAGGCTCTGGGCCCAGTCCGGCAGTGCGGTGTAGTGCAGGTGGTGCGGGCCGGCCCAGATGTACAGGGTGATCAGCGCCCAGAAGTGCACGATGGACAGGCGATAGGAGTAGATCGGACGCTCGGCCTGCTTGGGTACGAAGTAGTACATCATGCCCAGGAAGCCGGTGGTGAGGAAGAAGCCCACCGCGTTGTGGCCGTACCACCACTGGATCATCGCGTCGGTCGCGCCGGCGTACATGGAGTACGACTTGAACAGGCTGACCGGCATGGCCGCACTGTTGACGATGTGCAGCATGGCGGTGACCAGGATAAAGGCGCCGAAGAACCAGTTGCCCACATAGATGTGCTTGGTCTGACGCTTGATCACGGTGCCGAAGAACACCACGGCATAAGCCACCCAGACGATACCCAGAAGGATGTCGATGGGCCATTCCAGCTCGGCATATTCCTTGGAACCGGTCAGGCCCAGGGGCAGGGTGATCACGGCCAGCACGATCACGGCTTGCCAGCCCCAGAACACGAAGGCGGCGAGGCCGTCGGAAATCAGGCGAGCCTGACTGGTGCGCTGCACCACATACAGGGAGGTGGCCATCAGCGCGCAGCCGCCGAAGGCAAAGATCACCGCGTTGGTGTGCAGGGGACGCAGACGGCCGAAGCTCGTCCATTCCATGCCCAGGTTGAGTTCGGGCCACACAAGCTGTGCGGCGATAAACACACCCAAGGCCATGCCGATGACGCCCCAAATCACCGTCATGACGGCGAATTGGCGAACCACCTTGTAGTTATAAGCGATTGCTGAGCTCATGCTGGGTTCCACGGTTAATGGAGTTTTTAGGGGACAAAAAACGGCGGCAAGTATGGAGAAAGCAGGTAGCCATTGCAACGACGCATACAGGCGTGGCAAGGCGCGTGAAGCCTGATTCATACGGGCCGACACTGTCTTGTCGGTAGCATTGAGCGCCCATGACGGCGCAGCGCAAAGATAGGAATCGCCTTGGAGTTATGGCAGCTGGCGACTGTGAGACAGATTAGCTCAAGTCAAGGCGCTTGTAGGTCACTGGTCGGGAGGGTGCGACTTTGGGTCGCATAGCGCAGGGCAGGCGGTAGCCTGGTTTGCTCTTGGTCTTAAACCAGGCTGCAGGCGCATTGCGCGCCTGCAGTGGGCTGGGGTTACTGCTCGGTCTTGCTCAGGCTCAGTACATAGGCAGCCAGCAGATGCACCTTGTCGTTACCCAGATACTGCTCCTGGGCCGGCATCTGACCGTTGCGGCCGTAGCGGATGGTCTGCTGCAGCTGAGTCAGGCTGCTGCCGTAGATCCAGCCGGCATTGTGGGTCAGGTCCGGCGCGCCAAGCATGGCCATGCCCTTGCCTTCGGCGCCATGGCAGGCCTGGCAGCTGCTGGCGTAGATCTGCGCGCCTTTCTCCAGGTCGAAGGACTTGTCCGCCGGCAGCGGCAGGCCGGCCAGGCCGTTGCGTACGTAAGCGGCGACCTGCTGGACACCTTCCTCGCCGATGATTTCGCCCCAGGCCGGCATCACGCCCACGCGACCGTTGAGGATGCTGGTCTTGATCGAGGCGGCATCGCCGCCCCAGCGCCAGTGCTCATCGGTCAGATTGGGGAAGCCCACCGCGCCCTTGGCGTCGGAGCCATGGCAGATCGAGCAATAGGTGGCAAACAGGCGGCCGCCCATTTTCAGCGCTTGCTCATCTTTGGCCACTTCTTCCAGGGGCATGGCGGCATATTTGGCGAAGATCGGTCCATACAGCTCATCGGCCTTGTCCATTTCCTTTTCCCACTGGGCGACCTGGGTCCAACCGTCGGTGTAGCCCGGCATTACCCCTTTGAAGTTGCCCAGGCCGGGGTACAGGGCCAGATAGCCGATGGAAAACACCAGGGTGCCGATAAACAGCAGGAACCACCACTTGGGCAGCGGGTTGTCGTACTCCTCGATGCCGTCGAAGGCGTGGCCCATGGTCTGCTCGGTTTCGCTCTTGTGCACTTCGCTCTTGCGGGTGGCGAAGATCAGCCAGAACAGGGCGAGCAGGGTGCCGATGGTCAGCAGGGAGATGTACCAGCTCCAGAAAGTGCTCATGGGGTGTTGCTCCTCGATGCAGCAGGCTTGGTTTCATCGGCAAAGGGCAGCAGGGCCGCCTCGCTGAAGGCGTGGTGGCGTTTGCCGCTGTAGGCCCACAGGGTGACGCAGACAAAGGACAGCAGAACCAGTGCCGTACCGATGCCACGCAGCATGCCGATATCAATCAGTTCAAGTGTCATGGCCTTACCTTTTGTTCTTCACGGCAATGCCGAGCACTTGCAGGTAGGCGACCATGGCGTCCATCTCGCTCTTGCCCTTGACCGCGTCAGTGGCACCACTGATGTCCTCGTCCGTGTAGGGCACGCCGAGGGTGCGCAGGGCCTGCATCTTCTTCGGTGTGTCCTGGCCGTCGAGGATGTTTTCCACCAGCCAGGGGTAGGACGGCATCTTCGACTCCGGCACCACGTTGCGCGGGTTGTACAGGTGCGCGCGGTGCCACTCATCCGAGTAGCGGCCGCCAACCCGGGCCAGGTCCGGACCGGTGCGCTTGGAGCCCCAGAGGAAGGGGTGGTCGTAGACGCTTTCACCGGCTACCGAGTAGTGGCCATAGCGCTCGGTCTCGGCGCGGAACGGGCGGATCATCTGCGAATGGCAGCCCACGCAGCCTTCCTTGATGTACACGTCGCGGCCTTCCAGTTGCAGAGCGGTGTAGGGCTTGAGGCCGGCCACCGGCTCGTTGACCACATCCTGGAAGAACAGCGGGACGATCTGGGTCAGGCCGCCCACGCTGACGGCCAGCACCATCAGCAGGGCCATCAGGCCGATATTCTTTTCGAGTATTTCGTGTTTCATCAGTGGGCTCCTTCAACCGAGAACTGCGCGGCGGCTTCCATTTCGGCAGCCTGGGTGTCGCGCACGGTCTGCCAGACGTTCCAGGCCATCACCAGCATGCCGCTGAAGAAGATCGCGCCGCCGATCAGGCGCACCACGAAACCGGGGTGGCTGGCTTCCAGGGCTTCGACGAAGGAGTAGGTCAGGGTGCCGTCTTCATTGACCGCCCGCCACATCAGGCCCTGGGCAATACCGTTGACCCACATCGAGGCGATATAGAGCACGGTGCCGATGGTGGCCAACCAGAAGTGCAGGTTGATCAGGGCGATGCTGTGCATCTCCTGGCGACCAAACACCTTGGGCAGCAGGTGGTAGAGCGAACCGATGGAGACCATGGCGACCCAGCCCAACGCGCCGGCATGCACGTGGCCGATGGTCCAGTCGGTGTAGTGGGACAGGGCGTTGACGGTCTTGATCGCCATCATCGGACCTTCGAAGGTGCTCATGCCGTAGAAGGCCAGAGACACCACCAGAAAGCGCAGAATCGGGTCGGTGCGCAGCTTATGCCAGGCCCCGGAG
>JBFHPI010000212.1:0-5950 GCA_041592855.1 Pseudomonas sp. | reverse complement strand
GTTTACCAAGGCGGAAAATCCATATGACCAAAGCCACTTCCCTCAGCCTGAAGAAACTCTACTCGGGCAAGGTCCGCGACCTCTACGAAATCGACGACAAGCGCATGCTGATGGTGGCCAGCGACCGCCTCTCGGCCTTCGACGTGATTCTCGAAGAGCCCATCCCGGAGAAGGGCAAGATCCTCACCGCCATCTCCAACTTCTGGTTCGACAAACTCAAGGATCTGGTGCCCAACCACTTCACCGGCGACCGCGTGGAAGATGTGGTGCCAGCCGCCGAACTGCCCCTGGTCGAGGGCCGCGCCGTGGTTGCCAAACGCCTCAAGCCGGTACCGGTGGAAGCCATCGTGCGCGGTTATATCGTCGGGTCCGGCTGGAAGGAATACCAGAAGAGCGGCACCGTCTGCGGCATTCAGCTGCCGGCCGGGCTCAAGGAAGCCGCCAAGCTGCCGCAACCCATCTTCACCCCTTCGACCAAGGCTGCCGTGGGCGATCATGACGAGAACATCAGCTTTGCCCAGTGCGAAGCCATCATCGGCGCCGAGCTGGCGGCCAAGGTGCGCGATACCGCCATCGCCCTGTACAGTGCGGCAGTCGAGTATGCGGCCACCCGCGGCATCATCATCGCCGACACCAAGTTCGAGTTTGGTCTGGACGAAGACGGCACCCTGGTGCTGATGGATGAGGCCCTGACTCCGGACTCCAGCCGCTTCTGGCCGGCCGACAGCTACGCCGAAGGCAGCAATCCGCCAAGCTTCGACAAGCAGTTCGTGCGCGACTGGCTGGAATCCACCGGTTGGAACAAGCAGGCCCCGGCCCCGGCCGTACCGGCAGAGGTGGCGCAAAAAACCGCCGACAAATACCGCGAAGCCCTGACCCGCCTGACCCAGTGATGGGATCGCCTGCTACCTGCTGAGGCGCCTGCGGGCGCCTTTTTGCTTTCAAAGCGCGCAAGCCCCTGAAAGCAGATGAAAAAAATCCCACGTTGGGCTTCGCCAATGGTCATCAAGCTGATATGATGCGCGCCGCTTGGGAAGATGCCGGAGTGGTCGAACGGGACGGATTCGAAATCCGTTGTATCCGCGAGGGTACCTAGGGTTCAAATCCCTATCTTCCCGCCATATATGAAAAGCCCTGTAACTCAATGAGTTACAGGGCTTTTTGTTTATGCGTTGTACGTGACGATTGTGCGTAGCTAACCTACGCGAAGAGCAGTTTATTGTGCTGATACCTCAGTGAGTTGGGGTATCGCTGAGCCAAGCAGGAATATCTCTCATTCCGTGAAGCACCCGCCACACGTCAATATGATCGTCGCGTTCTATATAGAAGAGGAGGTGCGGGTAACGCTTGAGCGGCCAGCAGTGCAGCCCCGGTAGGTCGAGTTCATGGGCGTAGCGGGTGGAGCCAGAGGATGGATGACGCCCAATGTGGGCATAGGCCTTTTGCAGGGCGTCAATAAAGCCAAGCGCAGCCTGTTCGGCATCTTCGTTCAGGTAGTAGCTGATTGCGTCGTCAACATCCTGGCTCGCCAGTGCTCTCGGGATAACCGGCTTAACCTTCATGCCCGAGCGTTCCGTACCTTCGCGCGTAGCGATTCGAAGTAGTCGCCATCGGCAGGTGTCGTGGGGGCGGATTTCGCTCCAGCCAGGAGCAGGCCTCGGAGGTGCTGCCGGTCGTGATCCTTGC
The DNA here is from genome assembly GCA_041592855.1 of Pseudomonas sp. Classification (GTDB taxonomy): domain Bacteria; phylum Pseudomonadota; class Gammaproteobacteria; order Pseudomonadales; family Pseudomonadaceae; genus Aquipseudomonas. The sequence goes on along the minus strand of JBFHPI010000212.1, from coordinate 4,264 downwards.
GAATCAGCTCGCGAATGTATTCGCTACTAGTGCTGTAGCCACGCTGGTCGACCTGCTCATCGACAAAATTCTTCAGCGCATCGGGTAAAGAAATGTTCATGGTGCTCATGAAAAATCCGCCTTTTGGCAAAAATTGGCAAACAAGCAACATCCTACCGCTAGAGAGAGTGTCGATAAAGTGTCGAAAACACTGTGCTAAATAGCAACGAACCAGCACGGTAGGGGCTCCAGACGATCCTGCAGTGCCTCGGGTGTCCAAATAACCTTCATCAGTGGCCCTGAGCCTTAGCACGGCGGGCGGCGAATTCGGCCTCGACATTATCATTGGATCGACCATTACCGGCCTCGACCGATGCTCTGGCAGCAGCCACTTTGCGTTGCACGAACTCATCATGCTCTTTGGCTTGTTGCTGCTGGCGGATGAAATCGCGCATAAGGTCACGCATGATCTGAGAGGCCGGGCGATGTGCGGCTTGAGCGGCGGCCATAAATTCTTCGCGTAGCTCGGGCTCCAACTTCAAATTCAAAACAGCTTCTTTGGCCATGATGCTTCACCTATCAGTCAATTCGTAACTACAACGCATATACGTTGTGCACATGCTAGACAAGGCTCGCGGGACAGGAGAGGGCCGGTCAGCGGATATGGCTAAGGTGCGCAATGAGACGTTACTCTCCTGCGCTATAGAAAACCCAAGCAGCTTCGGCTTCTGGGTTTTTTGCTTGCAGGTTGGACAGGGTCTGCAGGTGAATGCCTGCTAGAGCGGGCTGGCCAACGGAGCCGTGTTTCAGATCAGGACTGTGCACAAATCGCCCATCTGTTCGATAATCGGCCTATCTCTGCCAGGGCCACCTCCATGACCGATACCCCTCAGCGCTTTTCCTCTCTGCCGCCTGCGCCGGTGGCCTCACCAGCCGAGCGGATCGATGGCTTTGCCGGTGATCCCAACTTCATGAGCTCCCTGGCCCGGGGGCTGGCGGTGATTCAGGCGTTCAAGGAGCGTAAGCGGCACCTGACCATCGCCCAGGTCAGCCACCGCACCGGGATTCCCCGGGCGGCGGTGCGCCGTTGTCTGTACACCCTGATGCAGCTGGGCTATGCCCGCTGCGAGGGCACCACCTACAGCCTGCTGCCCAAGGTGCTGACCCTGGGCCATGCCTATCTGTCCTCGACGCCCATGGCGGTGACTGCCCAGCCGATTCTCGATCGCCTTAGCGAGCAGCTGCATGAGGCCTGCAACCTGGCCACCCTGGAAGGCAGCGAGGTGCTCTATATCTGCCGCTCGGCGGTGCCGCAGCGCCTGATTTCGGTGGACCTGAGCGTGGGCAGCCGGCTGCCGGCCTACTGCACCTCCATGGGCCGGGTGTTGCTGGCGGCGCTGGATGACGAGAGCCTGGCCGAGTACCTGCAGGGCGCCGAGTTGCAGGCCAAGACCAGCCGCACCCTGCACACGCCCGAGGCGCTCTGGGAGTGCCTGCAGCAGGTACGGGCCCAGGGCTGGTGCCTGGTTGATCAGGAGCTGGAGCCGGGCCTGCGCTCCCTGGCGGTGCCGGTGCGCGATGCCTCGGGGCAGGTGCTGGCGGCGCTGAATGTCAGCAGCCATGCGGCGCGCAGCAGTTGTGCGGAACTGCACAAGCGCTTCCTGCCGCAGCTGCTGGCGGCCAGTCAGGAGCTGAGCCAGCAGATTGGCTAAAGCGTTCGATTATCGGATGGTCGTAGGGGCAGGGCGGGCGGCATGGCACATAATGTCGAACCCGTCGCCTGCGGGTGACCACTGATCGTCTGCTGGCCCGGGTTGCCGTCAACTGGTGTATTAGTGGCTGATAGCCAAGTGCCGCACTGTGGCCGATTGTCGCGGCCTATAACGATAAAGAGTGCCTGCGTGATGGTTTCTCGTCTGCTGAATGAAAAAAGCCGGATCTTCGCCCATGCAGATCCCTACGCGGTGTCCGATTATGTCAACCAGCATGTCGGCAGCCACTGTATTCGCCTGCCGCAGTCCTATGGCGCCGAGGCCAGCCTGAGCCATCGTACTTTCGGCCACCTCGATCTGTGTCGGATCAGCTATGGCGGCAGCGTGCGGGTCACCTCGCCGGCGCTGGAAACCATCTATCACCTGCAGCTGTTGCTCAGTGGCCACTGCCTGTGGCGTGGCGGGCCGGAGCGCGAGCAGTATCTGACTCCCGGCGAGCTGCTGCTGATCAATCCGGATGACCCGGTTGATCTGACCTACTCCGACGATTGCGAGAAATTTATCCTCAAGTTGCCGGCACGCCTGATCGAACAGGTCTGCCGGGATAACCAGTGGGCCTTGCCCCAGGATGGGGTGCGTTTTGCCTCGCGCTATAACCTCGACGGCATCGAGGGCTTCGGCAATCTGCTGGCGCTGGTCTGCGAGGAGGCCGAGAGCGAGCAGGCGCTGCCGCAGATCGCCGAGCATTTCACCCGTATCATCGCCACCAAGCTGCTGGCCCAGGTGGCCAACAACGTCAAGCGCCTGCCCCAGGAAGAGTATTCGGCGTCCTTCGAGCGCATCCTGCACTTTATCGACAGCAACCTGCAGCAGGACATCAGCCTGGAGCAGTTGGCCGAACTGGCTCGGGTCAGCCCGCGCACCCTCTATGGTCTGTTCGAAAAGCATGTGGGCACTACGCCCAAGCACTTTATCCGGCAGAAGAAACTGGAGCAGGTGCACGCCCGCCTCAGCGACCCCAGTGCACGGGTGCGCAATATCACCGAGGTGGCGCTGGATTACGGCTTCCTCCATCTGGGGCGCTTCTCCGAGTGCTACAAGAGCACCTTTGGCGAGCTGCCGTCCGATACCCTGCGTCGCCGCGAAGCCTGATTTGCCCCGTGTTTTCGCTGCGCATGGCGCACCCTGCCGTCGAGGGTGTGCCGCGCAGGCCCCGTCGTCTCTGGCTTCTACGACCTTGGTCGCACCCTGCAGAAAACGGATAAAGGTCGTGCAGTAACTGGATATTGTCAGACAGTCCTACGCCCTAGTCTTGGAACCGTTGAAACAATAACAACGGAGCCATGGCGATGAACCTGGGACTCGATTACCTGAACGGCCTGCTGCAAGAAGATAAAGACAAGGGCATTTTCCGCTGCAAGCGCGAGATGTTCACCGACCCCCGTCTGTTCGACCTGGAGATGCAACACATCTTCGAGGGCAACTGGCTGTATCTGGCCCATGAGAGCCAGATCCCGCAGAACAACGACTACTACACCACCCACATGGGGCGTCAGCCGATCTTTATCGCGCGCAACAAGGACGGTGAGCTCAACGCCTTTATCAACGCTTGCAGCCACCGTGGCGCCATGCTCTGCCGTTTCAAGAGTGGCAACAAGGCCACTTACACCTGCCCCTTCCATGGCTGGACCTTCAACAACAACGGCAAGCTGCTCAAGGTCAAGGATCCCAAGGAAGCCGGCTACCCGGACAGCTTCGACTGCGACGGCAGCCATGACCTGAAGAAGGTCGCCCGCTTCGAGTCCTACCGTGGCTTTCTGTTCGGCAGCCTGCGTGAGGACGTGGCGCCGCTTGAGGACTTCCTCGGCGAGTCGAAAAAGATCATCGACATGATCTGCGACCAGTCCCCGGATGGTCTGGAAGTGCTGCGTGGTTCCAGCACCTATGTGTTCGAAGGCAACTGGAAACTGCAGGCCGAAAACGGCGCTGACGGCTATCACGTCACCGCCGTGCACTGGAACTATGCCGCCACCCAGCAGCAGCGCAAGCTCAAAGAAGCAGGCGACGACATCCGCGCCATGAGCGCCGGCGGCTGGGGCAAGAAGGGCGGCGGTTTCTACTCCTTCGAGAACGGCCACCTGCTGCTCTGGACCCGCTGGGACAACCCGGAAGACCGTCCGCTGTTCGCCGACCGCGAGCGTCTGGCCGCCGAGTTCGGCGAAGCCCGCGCCGACTGGATGATCGGCCACTCGCGCAACCTGTGCCTGTACCCCAACCTCTACCTGATGGACCAGTTCGGCTCGCAGCTGCGCATCGCCCGGCCGCTGTCGGTGGACAAGACCGAAGTGACCATCTACTGCATCGCGCCCAAGGGCGAGAGTAGCGATGCCCGTGCCCGCCGCATCCGCCAGTACGAGGACTTCTTCAACGTCTCCGGCATGGCCACCCCCGATGATCTGGAAGAGTTCCGCGCCTGCCAGCAGGGCTTCGCCGGCCGTGCCATGGAATGGAACGACATGTCCCGCGGCGCCAAGCACTGGATCGATGGCGCCGACGATTCGGCCCGCGAGATC
>JBFHPI010000211.1:0-5970 GCA_041592855.1 Pseudomonas sp. | reverse complement strand
CCACTTCTTTAACTAATGTGGTTAGATTACCGTCAGGGCTTAAGGATAGTAGGCCCTGAAATGCGTCGCAGAGGATGAGGTTGTTTTGAGCGTCCCAATGAAGACCTAAGGGGCGCCCCTTAGTGTTGGCTAGCGTTTCAATTTGACCATCCTGGTTGATGCGTACAATGCCGCCATCTGCGGTGGCTCCGTATATTCTTCCCGTAGCATCCACTTCAATATCTTCGGGCCCGTGTAGTAACCCTTCCCCGTGAAGCTCGGCTTGGGTAAGCGTGGAGTTCGTTTGGTAACTGCCAATAAGGGGAGGGGCTGGGAGTGGTTGATATGCCACTGCGTCAATCGGTGAGGGGGCTGAAATAAAGATAATTAGCAGTAAGATTAAAGTGCCAAGACTAAAAAATAAGGGCTTCAAGGTAAACGCTCTATTTATTGTGTTTGTTTATGGAGATGCTAGAAGGTTGTGATGAGAAAGAAAAGCCCAGCAGTTATCATAATTAATTGAATCTTTAAGTTTTATTTGTGACTGGTCAAAAAATGCTTGACTGAGTTTTATGAAGTTCCTAGAATGCGCGCCTCCTAACGATGAAGCGTATGTCCCCTTCGTCTAGTGGCCTAGGACACCGCCCTTTCACGGCGGTAACAGGGGTTCGAGTCCCCTAGGGGACGCCATTTTAGTTGCACTGCTGCACCGCGGGAATAGCTCAGTTGGTAGAGCACGACCTTGCCAAGGTCGGGGTCGCGAGTTCGAGTCTCGTTTCCCGCTCCAATCTAGAAAACGCCCCTGTCGCGAGACAGGGGCGTTTTTTTATGCGCCTTTTATATGGAGTCACATTTGGCTGCATTTAAATTCGCCAGCCGCCTTGGCTTTGCCCGTCCAGACGCTAAGGTTTTGAGGGGCTGTTGACTCAAGGAGGCGGCAATGAGTAAGTCATTGTGTGCAGTGCTACTGGTAGCCATGGTGGGTAGTGTCCAGGCAGCCGTGGTGGTTAAGCCGGTGCCCTACGAGATTGAAGGTGAGCCCTTCGAAGGCCTGCTTATTTATGACGATGCGGTTACCCAGCCGCGACCGGGCCTGTTGATGGTGCCCAACTGGATGGGGGTGACCGAGGCGTCCGCGGAAAAAGCCGCCCGCGCGGCCGGCGACAAGTATGTGGTGTTTATGGCGGATATGTACGGCAAGGCCGTGCGCCCCAGCAACCCCGATGAGGCCCGGGCGGCGGCCACGGCGGTACGCAGCGATCGCGCGCTGATGCGCAAGCGCGCCCAGGCGGGGGTGCAGGTGTTCAAGGCGCAAGCGAGCCAGGTGGCGCTGGACAGTAGCAAGCTGGGCGCCATCGGCTTCTGCTTCGGGGGTGGTGCGGTGCTGGAGCTGGCTCGCTCCGGGGCCGACCTGCAGGGTTTCGTTTCCTTCCACGGCAACCTGGATACCCCCAATCCGGCGGATGCGCAGCACATCAGGGCGCCCGTGTTGGTGCTGCACGGCGCCGATGATCCGGCTGTGCCGCAGGAATAGGTGGATGCCTTTATCGCCGAGATGAAGGCAGCCAAGGTGGACTGGCAGTTGGTCAGCTATGGCGGTGCGGTGCATTCCTTTACCAATCCGCTGGCCAATGTTCCGGGGCGCAATGAATATCACCCGCTGGTCGCGGCCCGGGCCTTCAAGGCCATGAACGATCTGTTTGATGAGCGCTTTGCCGCCCCTTGAGGCGGTAGTGAATGACCAGGCTGTCATGCCGTTGTCATGGGCATGTCATAGGCTCGCGCCAACCCAAAACGAGGAGTTGGATATGCGATACAGCCTGATAGGCGCCTGGGTGGCCAGCGCTATGTTGGCCACCCAGGCCGTGGCCGAAGTGCGTGTGGTGGGCGAGGTGGAGTATGGGGTGTTTAGCACTTCATACCAGGACTTCCAGCCTGGGGAACGGGTGCTCAGCCGCAGCGCTCAACCCATCGAGCGCACCGAGGTGATACCGGCCAAACTGGGTACCAAGTTCGGTATGCGCTACAGCCTGCAGGGCAAGGTGGCCGATGATACGCCGCTGACCCTGCTGTACCTGACGCCAGGCGTGGTGACCCCTGAGGGCAAGCGCCATGACAAGTTCGTGGTGGTGCAGAAACTGGCTGTCGAAGCACCTCAGGATGTGATGGCGTTCCAGTTTACCGAACCCCATGAGATCGTCCCCGGCGAGTGGCAGTTTATGGTGTTCCAGGATGACCGCAAGCTGCTGGAACAGCGCTTTATCGTGCGTTAACAGCAGCTCAAGGCCTGTGCCTTGTCTGCCCGCAGGCTGCTTGCAGCGGCCTGCTCGGGTTGCCATTTGGCGTAGCAGCCTTGGCCTCACCCGGCCAGCACGCTAGACTGCCGGCCCTTTCGCCCCCAGCCCAGTACTGCCATGGCCGCCAAAGTCGAACCCTTCTGGAAACGCAAAACCCTCGCAGAGCTGGATCAGGATGAGTGGGAGTCGCTCTGCGACGGCTGCGGCCTGTGCTGCCTGCAGAAGTTGGAAGACGAAGACGACGGTAGCGTTTATTACACCCGCATCGCCTGCAAGTTGCTGGATCTCGATACCTGTCGCTGCACCGATTACGCCAATCGCCGCCAGTTCGTGCCCGACTGCATCCAGCTCACCCCGAGTCAGGCCGATCAATTCCAGTGGCTACCGCCGACCTGCGCCTATCGTCTGGTCAGCGAGGGCAAGGATCTGCTGCTCTGGCATCACCTGGTCTGTGGTGACCCCGAGCAGGTGCATAAGCAGCGCATCTCCCAGGCCGGGCGCATGCTGAGCGAGAACAGCGTGGCCGAGGATGACTGGGAGGAGCACCTGATCTTCCGCGCCGGCTAAGCTTGAGCGAAATCCCCTATTTGTCTGATGGAGTGCTGCATGCCGATTCGTCGTCTGATGCTGGCTGTTTTTCTGCTGAGCCTGAGCCCTGTGCTGTGGGCCAAGAAGGTCGATCTGGACTATCGGGTGAAATTCCTGCCGGACAGCGACCAGGCCGAAGTCAGCCTGACCCTGGCCGACACGGCACTGATCTACAGCCTGACCTTCAACTTGGGTGAGGAGGGCGCCTACAGCGACTTCGTCGCCGATGGCGAGTGGCGCCAGTCGAAGCCCGAGCAAGGCCAGTGGTTGCCGGCCAAGGGCCGCGCCAAACTGAGCTACCGGGTGCGCATCAGTCATGAGCGCAAGCCGGGTCGATATGATGCGCGCATGACCCCGGACTGGGCGCTGCTGCGCGGTGATGATCTGGTGCCGGCGGTGAAGCTGCGTCAGGAAGTGGGCACCGAACTGGTGGCGCGCCTGCAGTTTGACCTGCCCAAGGGCTGGAAGAGTGTCGAAACCGAATGGCCGCGTATTGGCAAGAACAAGTTCCGTATCGACAACCCGCTGCGCAAGTTCGATCGACCCACCGGCTGGATGGTCGCCGGCAAGCTCGGTACCCGCCGGGCCAAGCTCGGTGAAACCGAAGTGACCATTGCCGCGCCGATAGGCGAGGGCATGCGGCGCATGGATATTCTGACGCTGCTGACCTTCGTCTGGCCGGAGTTTCAGGCCGTGTTTCCCCGTGATCCGGACAAGCTGCTGATCGTCGGTGCCGGCGATCCCATGTGGCGTGGCGGTCTATCGGCGCCCAACTCCTACTACATGCACACGGCTCGTCCGCTGGTCAGTGAAAACGGCACCAGTTCCCTGGTGCACGAATTGGTGCACGTGTTCAGCCGCATTCGTTCCCGGGAGCGTAGCGACTGGTTGGTGGAAGGTTTGGCCGAGTATTACGCCATCGAACTGGTGCGCCGCGCCGGCGGCCTGAGTGAAGACCGCTATCAGAAAGTGCGTCAGCATCTGATCAAGTGGAGCAAGCCGGTCAAGAGCTTGCGTACCAATCGCGCCACTGGCCCGGTGACGGCGCGGGCCGTGCTGCTGTTGCAGGAGCTGGACCGGGAGATTCGCCAGCAGACCAAGGGCACTACGCAGCCGCGTTCGCTGGATGACGTGACCCGCGGCCTGATGCGCCTGGAGAAGGCCACCACCCAGGACTTTATCGAGATCAGCGAGAATGTCATGGGTGGGCCGTCCGAGGTGCTGCAGAGCAAGCTGTTGCGCTGACCCTGCGTCTCGGTAAGCATGGTCGCCGATACCGAACCTGGAACCGCCCATGCGTCGACTGCCCTCCCTGACTGCCCTGCGCACCTTCGAGTGTGCCGCTCGCCATGCCCATTTTGGCCGCGCTGCCAGTGAGCTCTGTGTCACCGACAGCGCCGTCAGTCACCAGATTCGTCAACTCGAGGAGCAGCTGGACACAGCGCTGTTTGTTCGTGAAGGGCGACACATTCGCCCAACGCCCGCGGCGCAGCGCCTGTTGCAGCGCGTGCAGCAGGCCTTCGAGCTGATCCTGGATGCCTGTGAGGAATTGCGCGACCCCGGCTCCCAGGCCGTGGTGCGGATTGCGGTTACCGCCGAACTGGCGCAGAAGTGGCTGGTCAGCCGCCTGGCCGATTTCGCTGCGCGCCATCCGCAGATCACCCTGCATCTGCATGAACAACCGCTGGAAGCCTGCGTGCCGGGACCGGAGATCGACCTGGCAATTACCTACGGCACCGGCCCGGAGGACGCCAGCGCCTATTTCGTGCGGCCCCTGCCGACTCTGCAGTTCTTTCCAGTGTGCAGCCCGCGCCTGTTCAACCAGGGCGGTCTCAAGCAGCCGCGGGATCTGGCCCGTCACTGTCTGCTGCACGACGATCAGGATGGCAAGACCTGGACCGCCTGGCTGACCAGCCATGCCGGCGATATCCAGCCGGCCCGTCACCTCTATCTGGGCCATGCCGGCTTGACCCTGGAGGCGGCCGCTCAAGGCCAGGGTGTGGCCATGGGCGATAACCTGACCGCCGCCGAGGATCTGGCCAGTGGTCGCCTGGTACGGCCTTTCAGCGCCAGCGTGGCATCCCTTGGACAGTACGCTCTGGTCGCCGAGCGTATTCGTCTGGACAAGCCGGCGGTGCAGGACTTCTTAGATTGGCTGAGTGATCATCTCGTTGATTGATGAGTTAGATTCAGCTTTTCCGTAAAAATCGTCGTTGGCGAACGGCGAGAAACGCCGCGTACTGTGCGCACATCTCCCACGTATAAAGAGGTGTTGCCATGGCGCGTTCCCTGACTTCCATCCCCAAGCTCGACGGTTTTCGCCTACCCGGTGAGTTCGAGCCCAAGACCCGCTGCTGGCTCGGCTGGCCGGAACGCACCGATGTATGGCGCAACGGCGCCAAGCCGGCGCAGAAGGTCTGGGTACAGATTGTCACGGCCATCGCCAGCAGCGAACCGGTGACCGTCTGCGCTTCGGCCAGCCAGTACGCCAATGCCCGGCGTCTGTTGCCGGAGCAGGTGCGGGTGGTGGAAATGACCTGCAACGACACCTGGTTCCGCGACAGTGGCCCGGCCTTTCTGGTCAATGACGCCAGTGGCGAGGTGCGCGGTGTGGACTTCGAGTTCAACGCCTACGGTGGCCTGGATGGCGGCCTCTACTACCCCTGGGACAAGGATGATCAGATCGCGCAGAAAATCCTCGAAATCGAAGGTTTCGATCGCTATCGGGCGCCCTTTATCGCCGAGATGGGTGGTATCCAGAGCGACGGCCAGCGCACCCTGCTGACCACCGAGCAGTGCCTGCTCAACCGCAACCGCAACGCCCATCTGGGCAAGGAGGAGATGACCCGCCGCCTGCAGGACTACTTGGGCGCCGAGCAGGTGATCTGGCTGCCGCGCGGCTGCAAGTTCGACGAAACCGACGGCCATATCGACGACCTGGCCTGCTTTGTGCGCCCCGGGGTGGTGGTGATGCAGTGGACCGACGACCGCAGCGACCCGCAGTGGGAGATCTATCAGGAGGCCTACGACATCCTGCGCAGCAGCCGCGACGCCCAGGGCCGCGCGCTGGAAGTGCACAAGCTGCCACAGCCGCGCGTGCTGGAAT
>JBFHPI010000210.1:0-6003 GCA_041592855.1 Pseudomonas sp. | reverse complement strand
TACCGGGGCGACCTGATGGGTATCGTCTTGTTCAAGCCATGCTGTGAGCTTGTCAGAGCCTACCCCTCCTGGGCCCGATAGGCCCCCGGCGTCAGCCCTGTCCATTTCTTGAATGCACGATGAAAGGCCGACGGCTCGGAGAAGCCCAGTTGTTCGGCAATATCCTGAATCGCCAGCTCGTCGCGGCCCAGGTGGTAAATGGCCAGATCCCGGCGCAGATGGTCCTTCAGCTCCTGAAAGCTTGAGCCTTCCTCACGCAAGTGGCGGCGCAGGGTCTGTGGGCTCATATGCAATTGCTGGGCAACGGCATCCAGATCCGGCCAGGTGCAGCAATCGCGGCCGAGCAGGCGGCGAATCTGGCTGATCAGGCTGTCGCCGCCATCCGGGCGGGCCAGCAGGTCGGCGGGGGAGTGCTGGAGGAATTGCTTGAGGGTGCGCTCGTCCTGCAGCAGTGGCATGGCCAGGTAGCGGGCGTGGAACAGCAGGCTGGTGCGCCCGGCCGAGAATCGCCGGGGGCAGGGAAACAACAGCTCGTATTCGCCCACATGGGCCGGCTGCGGGTAGGTGAAGGTGGCTTCCTCAAGGCGGATACGCTGGCCGATCAGCCAGCTGCCCAGGCGATGCCAGATCACCAGCAGGCTTTCCACCAGGAAATGATCCGGGTCCCACAGGGTCGAGTCGTCCACGCTCAGGCGCGCCCAGTCGCCTTCCCGTTCCAGGCTGATACTCGGTGCCTCGGGGAACAGGCCGTAGAACAGCGCGCCACGGCTCAGGGCACGCTCCAGGGTGCGGCAATGGATGATGGCATGGCCCATCATGGCGAAGGTACCACGCTTGCTGGGCAGGCGACCAAAGCCCAGGTACTCGTCGTCCAGGGTTTCCCACAACAGTTGCATCAGGCGGGCGAACTGTTCCGGGGCGATGCGTGCCCTGGGCTCATCCAGCAAGGCCGGCTGAATACCCAGCTGGCGCAGCAGGGGCGTAGCGTCATGGCCCTGGCGCTCGGCGCCACGCAGGGCGGCGCGGACAAAATGGCTGGCGATGGTGCGTTCGCGCATGCAGGCTCCTTGGCTATGGGCCGATGGTAGGCGGCGGGTGGCAATCAGGACAAGCCGGTCGAGCGATTGGGTCAATCGAGGCTGAGCGCATGGGTCATTGAGGCAGCAGCCATGGGGGGCCTAACCTGCAGGACAACCTCACATCAGGGAAGCCACTGCCATGCAGCGCATCATCTTCGACACCGAGCACACTATGTTCCGCGACGCCTTCGCCGCCTTTCTGAAAAAGGAGGTGGTGCCCCATCAGGACGAATGGGAAGCGGCCGGGATGGTCAGCCGCGAGGTGTGGAAGAAGGCCGGTGACATGGGCTTTCTGCTGCCATGGGCGGATGAAGAGTACGGCGGCGCCGGGCTCAAGGATTTTCGCTACGAGCAGATCATGTGCGAGGAGCTGGCCAGGATCAACGAACCGGGCTTTATGCTGCCGCTGCACTCGGCGCTGTGCGGCCCCTATATCGCCGAGTACGGTAACGCGGAGCAAAAAGCGCGTTTTATGCCGGGCATTATCAGCGGCGAGCTGATTCTCGCGGTGGCCATGACCGAACCGGGCGCAGGCTCGGATCTGGCCGGCATGCGCACCACGGCGGTGGACAAGGGCGACCACTTTGAACTGAACGGCTCCAAGGTGTTTATCTCCAACGGCCTGCTGGCCGATGTGGTGATAGTCGCGGCCAAGACCGACCCCAGTAACAAGCACGCCATGGGCCTGTTCCTGGTCGAGCGTGGGATGGAGGGCTTCGAGCGCGGCAAGAACCTGGAAAAACTCGGTATGAAGAGCCAGGACACCGCCGAGCTGTTCTTCAATAAGGTTCGGGTGCCCAAGGAAAACCTGTTGGGTGACGCCAAGGGCGGCTTCTTCTACCTGATGAACATGCTTGCCCAGGAACGTCTGACCAATGCCTGCGGCGCGGTGGCCGGCGCCGAGGCGGCCCTGCAGACCACCATCGACTATGTGCGCGAGCGCAAGGCTTTCGACCGGCCGATCTCGCACTTCCAGAACACCCGCTTCAAACTCGCCGAGATGCGTACCCAGATCGATGTGGCCCAGGTCTTCGTCGACCGCTGCGTGCTGGACCACAACCAGAAGAAACTCACCCCGGAAGTGGCCGCGGAGGCCAAGCTGTTTACCACCGAATTGCTGTGCAAGGTGGTGGATGAAGGGGTGCAGCTGCACGGCGGCTGGGGTTATATGTGGGAGTACCCGATCTGCAAGATGTACGCGAATGCGCGCATCCAGCGCATTTTCGCCGGCACCTCGGAGATCATGAAGGAAATCATCAGTCGGGGTATGAAGCTCTGAATCAGCGGCTAATCTGCACCTTCGTACAACAACGATAAGAAGAGCGATGCGATGACCGAATTCCTACAGCTGCCTCTGGAGCGCCTGGCGCTCTGGGTCGAAAAACGCCCGGATGCGGTCTGGCTGAGCCAGCCGGTGAACGGGCAATGGCATGACTTTACTTGGAGCCAGGTGGATGACCAGGCGCGGCGCATGGCCAGTGCCCTGCAGGCCCTGGGCTGCGCGCCGGGAGATCGGGTGGCGCTGCTGGCGAAGAACTGCGCCGAGTGGTTTATCGCCGATCTGGCGATCATGCTCGCCGGGCTGGTCAGCGTGCCGCTGTATCCACTGCAGTCGGCCGAGAGCATTGACTACGTGCTGCGCCACTCGCAGTGCAAGGCGATCTTTGTCGGCAAGCTGGATGAGCCGGACAAACTGGCGCCGGGTATTGCGCCAGACATCATGCGTATCGCCATGCCCTATCCGACCATGGCCGCCCAGTACGCCTGGGCCGAGCTGCTGGAGGCGCATCAGCCGCTGCGCGCAGGGCACCGGCAGGCGCCGGAGGAACTGCTGAGCATCCTCTATACCTCCGGCACCACCGGCCAGCCCAAGGGCGTGATGCTCTCGGCCGGGGCCTTTGCCTATGCCGGTAGCCAGTCGGTCAAGGAGCTGCAGATTACCGAGCAGGATCAGTATTTCTCCTACCTGCCGCTGTCCCATGCTGCCGAGCGCTTTCTGGTGGAGATGAACGCCCTGTACAGCGGCGGGCGGGTGGCCTTTGTCGAGTCGCTGGAGACCTTTGCCAGTGATCTGCGCCATGTGCGGCCCACCGTGTTCTTCTCCGTGCCGCGTCTGTGGACGCGTTTTCAGCAGGGCGTGCTGGAGAAACTGCCCCAGGCCAAATTGTCGCGGTTGCTGCGTATTCCACTGCTTGGCAAGCTGATGGCGCGCAAGATCCGCCAGGGCCTGGGCCTGGATCGGGCGCGTATTCTGGTCAGCGGTGCGGCGGCCATCCCGCGGGCCTTGCTGGAGTGGTACCAGAGCATCGGCATCACCCTCTGCGAAGGCTACGGCATGACCGAACACCTGGCCTATGGCTGTTTCAACCGCCCGGGCCAGGTGCGTTTCGGTACCGTGGGCAAACCCATGCCGGGCAACGAGCTGCGCATTTCCGACAATGGCGAAATCCTGCTGCGCTGCCCCAGCCTGATGCTGGGCTATTACCTGGACCCGGAAAAAACCGCCGAAACCATCACCGACGGCTGGTTGCACACCGGCGACAAGGGCGAGGTGGATGCCGAGGGTTACCTGAAGATCACCGGGCGGGTGAAGGACATCTTCAAGACCAGCAAGGGCAAGTACATCGCCCCGGCGCCGATCGAAGGCGAGATCGCCAAGAACCTCTGGGTCGAGCAGGTGTGCCTGATGGGCAGCAATCTGGATCAGCCTCTGGCGTTGATCGAACTATCACCGGCGGCCCGGGAGCAGCCGCAAGAGCAGATCACGGCCGATCTGGCCCAGACCCTGCAGCAGCTCAATGCAAAGCTTGAGGCCCACGAGCGCCTTAGCCACTTTGTAGTGGTGCGCGAGGCGTGGACCGTGGATAACGGCTGCATGACGCCGACCATGAAGATCCGCCGCAATGTGCTGGAAGCGCGCTTTGCCGATCAGCTGGGCGAGCTGGATGCCAGACAGCCGCTGCATTGGCAGTAAAGCGCGCGCATGCTTAGCCCGTAGGGCTGGACATGCCGCAGGCTTGTCCACCGCAAGACCTATCGGCGTTAACCATTACCCCAAGGAGCTGTTATGCAAGGCCCGCTGTCCTCCCTGAAAGTGCTGGATTTCTCCACCCTGTTGCCGGGGCCCTTTGCCTCCCTGCTGTTGGCCGATATGGGCGCCGAGGTGCTGCGGGTGGAGTCACCGTCGCGCATGGACCTGGTACGGGTGCTGCCGCCCCATGACGGAGGTGTGTCGGCCAGCCATGCCTATCTCAATCGCAACAAGCGCTCGATTGCCCTGGATCTGAAAAAGCCCGAGGCGGTGGAGCTGGTCAAGCAGCTGGTGGCCGACTACGACATCGTGCTGGAGCAGTTCCGCCCCGGGGTGATGGACAAGCTCGGTGTAGGCTACGAAGCGCTCAAGGCCATCAATCCCCGACTCATCTATGTCTCTATCACCGGCTATGGCCAGACTGGCCCGTACAAGGACCGCGCCGGGCACGATATCAACTATCTGGCCCTGGCCGGTCTCGCCAGCTATACGGGGCGGCGCGAAACCGGGCCGCTGCCCCTGGGCATCCAGGCGGCTGATATCGCCGGTGGCTCGTTGCACGGGGTGATCGGCCTGCTGGCGGCGGTGATCCAGCGCCAGGCCACGGGGCAGGGCCAGCAGGTGGATATCAGCATGACCGACTGCGCCTTCAGCCTGCACGGCATGGCCGGCGCCGGTTACCTGGCCGCCGGGGTGGAACCGGAGATGGAAAACCAGGCCCTCAACGGCGGCAGTTTCTATGACTACTACCGCACCCGCGACGGCCGCTGGCTGTCGGTGGGCAGCCTGGAGCCGCAGTTTATGCAGCAGTTCTGTCAGGCCCTTGACCGCCCGGAGCTGGCCGCCCGCGGCCTGTCACAGAAACCGGAGGATCAGCGCGCGCTCAAGCGCGAGATCGAAATTGAAATCGAAAAGCGTGACTTTGCCGAGTGGAATCAGCTATTCGCCAGCCTGGATGCCTGCGTGGAGCCGATGCTCAACCTCAGCGAGGCGGTCGAGCACCCGCAGATCAAGGCCCGCGGCCTGGTCACCGAGGTGCCGCGCGCGGGCAGTGACCCACAGGCGCAGATCGCCTGCCCGATCAAGTTCTCCAGTGGTTTGCCCGCCCCCCGGCATATTGGTGCCGCCCTGGGTGCCCATAGCGATGAGGTGCTGACCGAGCAGGGCTATTCGCTCGAACGCATCGCCGCATTCCGGGCGGCCGGCGTGGTGCGTTAAGCCACCAAGCTGTCAATTGGCTGAACGAAACGCGATAGGGTTCACCTTTGATCGTGTATTGAGCAATTTTGCCACCCCCATGCTTAAAGGGGGCTGGCACATTGCTGTAATATCCGCGCCCGCGAAAGCGGCCGACGGCGGCCGGAACCCTTTTCGGCCACAAGGAGTGGTCGTTCACTGGCGGATTGTTACCAGTATGTCTGATCAACGGATGCATTTACGCGAGCCCATTCCCTATCTGTCGCTGTTCCTGCAGAGCTGCAAGCTCTGGCTGCTGTGCATGCTGGTGCTGCTGGTCTGTCGTCTGGGCTTTCTTCTGGTGCTGGACTTCGGTCTGGATGCCCTTGCTGACCTGGAAGACCTGCTCTCGGCCCTGCTGCAGGGCTTTCGTTTCGATGCCCGTTTTACCACCCTGTGGTTTCTGCCACTGCTGGCGTTCGATGCCTGGCACCGCTGGCAGCCCATACCCAGGTTGCGTCATCGCTTGCAGCTGGGCTGGGTCGGGCTGTACATGACGCTCAGCATGCTGCTGAGCGTGGTGGTGGTGGGCTACTACCGCGAATACGACGATGTATTCAATTTCCACCTGTTTGGGTTGGTGGAGGACGATACCCAGGCGGTGCTGCTGACCCTGTACAAGGAATATGCCCTGCTGCCCCAGTTACTGCTGGTGCT
>JBFHPI010000209.1:0-6025 GCA_041592855.1 Pseudomonas sp. | reverse complement strand
GATGCCTAGGCGCCCGTCGTTCGATGCTGCTCGACAGGCGCCACGTTTCACCAATGGAAAATAAGAACAAGTATTCCAACAAGGTGACTACATGCCCTCGTTAAATCTGAGCTTCAACCAGAAGGTGGCCCTGGGGTTTGCCATCATTCTGGGTCTTATTACCTTCTCTGGCGGCATGTCGCTTTGGACCCTGAGCGGCATCAGCAAATCGAACGATCGCGTGCATGAGATCGCGGTCCCCGTTGTAACAGAAGTCAACAAGGCGCAGATCAGCCTGTTGAAACTGGCCAACCTCAGCGCCCTTGGTTTCAACGCCCTGAGCGAGGACGACATTCTCACCTACCGCAAGGATTTCGACACCGGTGCCGAGGAGTTCAACAGCAATTTCGACCGGCTTGAAGCACTTGTGGCTAGCGACTCGCAGCGCGCTGAACTGGTCAATACCATCAAGACCGACTACGAAGCCTACAAAGCAGCTGTTGAAGAGATGTTTGAGGCCAAGCTGGCCGCCCTCAATGCCGAGCAACTGATGCTCGATGAAGTCGCGGTGGTGATTGAGCGAGCCGACGACGTGGGCTTTGCCATGATGGAAATCGTCAACGCACGCGCACCTAGCCGGGAGATGGAGGAAGACCTGCAGCTGGCCCAAGGCTTTGCCAACCAGGCCGATGCGTTGCTGGCTGGTGTTGCAAAGGCTGCACAGGAAATGCAGAACACCAAGAACGCAGACAATCTGGCCACCGCCGAAGATGACCTTGAATTCATCATCAATGGCGCCATGCTCTGGTTCGACAAAGCGACGCCGATCTTCGAACCCATGGATCAAGACGGCATCATTGCCATGACCAACGAGAGCGTGGCCAAGCTGCGTGAAAGGCTGCAGGCCGATCCAAACTTTATCGCCCACAAGCGCAGGCAATTGCAGCAGGAGGAGATCTCCTGGCAGGCCCTGAGCACCTCCAAGACCTCGGCGCAAAAAGCCGTAAACGGCCTGGACGAGGTGCTGGTCTCCGCCGATGCACAGTTCACCCGGCTGCAGCAGGCGCTGGCGGATAGCGTGAGCTTTGGTTTCAAAAGCACCATTGTCATTCTGCTGATCCTGCTGGCCCTGGCCACGCAGAACTTCAACTCCATGCGCATGGCCATTCGCAAGAAGATGATCGACCTGGCCAAGCTCAACCGCATCGGCGGTACCCTGGCCGCCGCCCGCGATCAGGACACCGCCCTGGAGCTGGTGCTGCATGCCATGTACGAAAAGATCGGCATCGAGCGTGGCTCGGTGTACCTGTTCAACAAGGACAATGAACTGGAAGCCAAGGCCTTCCTGCCGCCCAAGCAGATGGACGGCGCGCCTTCGGCCATCACCTTCGTCATGGGTGAAGGCATCATCGGCAAAGCCGCCGAGAGCAAGAAAGCGTTGTTCGTAGCCGATACAAGCCGCGCCAGCGACTACGTGGGCGGCGAGAACGAAAAAGCCAAGGCGCTGCTCTGCGTACCGCTGGTGGATAAAGACATCCTGATCGGGGTGATGAACTTCTCCGGTGACGTCAACAAGGTCGCCTTCGCCGACAGTGACTACGAGTTCGTCTCCTCGGTGGCCCGCTCCCTGGTCACCACCATCAAGAACATCCGCATGGTCGAGGTCATCGAAGAGCACAACCGCACCCTGGAGAAAAAGGTCGAAGAACGCACCGCGGCCCTCAAGCAGAAGAACGAGGACATCGCCAACATGTTCTCCAACATGCACCAGGGCCTGTTCACCATTGTCGAAGGCGGGCAGATCCACCCGGAATACGCGGCTTATCTGGAAACCATCTTCGAAACCAAGAACATCGCCAACCGCCACTTCGTCGACTTCATGTTCAGCCACTCCAACCTCAGCGCCGATATCGTCGATGCAGCGTCCACCGCCGTCACCTCGATCATCGGTGAAGACGCGATGATGTACGAGTTCAACTCGCACCTGCTGGTCAAGGAACTGGCCATCGGCCTGCCGGACAAACCGGTCAAGCAGATCGAGCTGGACTGGGACCCGATCATCGACGACCAGGATGTGGTCACCAAGCTGATGGTCACCGTGCGTGATGTCACCGCCCTGAAAGTCCTGCAGGCCGAAGCCGAAGGGCAGAAGCAGGAGCTGATGATCATCGGCGAGATTCTCTCGGTGGATGCCGACAAGTTCAGCGACTTTATCGCCGGTTCCTCCGACCTGGTCGAAAAATGCCGCACCATCATCGAAGGCACCGAGCAGAAGGACCTCAACAAACTGGCCGAGCTGTTCCGCAATATCCATACGGTCAAGGGCAACGCCCGCACCTATGGCCTCAAGCACATCACCGACACCGTGCACCGCATCGAAAATACCTTCGACCAGTTGCGCAAGAACGATGAAATGCAATGGCAGCCCGAGGAACTGCTCGATGAACTGGCGTTCGCCGAGCAGGCGATCAAGATCTACAGCAGCATCTTCAAGGACAAGCTCGGCCGCGATGGCAACCAGGGCATCGCCGGCACCCAGGTGGACCGTGAGCGCATCGCCAAACTGATGGACAGCATCGCTTCGCTACCCAGTAGCGAGCTGCCTGAGGCGGTGGTCAACATCATCCGTGACACCTTCCACTCGCTGGTCAGCATTGATGCCGAACCCATGACCGAGGTGATTGCCGACGTGATCAAGTCGATCGAGTCCCTGGCCGGCGAGCTGGGCAAGCCGGTACCGGTGATCGAAATCCACGACCATGACGTGTTCACCCGCAAGGAAGCCCACGCCATGCTCAACAACATCTTTATGCACGTGATGCGCAACGCCATCGACCACGGCATTGAGAGCCCCGAAGAGCGCGTCGCCAACGGCAAGGACGCACGTGGGCGGATTCAGGTCGACGCCCTGGAGAAGGACGGCGCGGTCAGCTTCGCCATCCGCGACGATGGCCGTGGCATCGCCATCGAGCGCATCTTCCAGAAGGCGGTCGACCTCGGCATCTACCCCGCGGGCAGCCCGCGCCCAAGTGCCCAGGAGGTGGCCAACCTGATCTTCGCCTCCGGCTTCTCCACCGCCGACCAGGTGACGGAAATTTCCGGGCGCGGCGTGGGCATGGATGCGGTCAAGCAGTTTCTCGAAGAGGAAGGCGGGCGCATCGACCTGGTGCTGGACGTGGGCAATGAGGCCGATGCTTACCGCAGCTTCACCACCTATATCCACCTGCCGGCCAAGCTGTGCGTCGTTCCGCCGGCATTTGCCGGCCGGGATTAACCTCCGGGCTCAGACTCAGGCCCTGGCCAATGCCGGCAAGTCGCCGGACAGGCCCAGGGCCTGGCGCACGAACAGGGCCTTGGCTTCGGGCAGGTCGTCCACCCAGTTCAGGCCGCTGTTGCGCAGCCAGCGCACGGCCAGGGGATCGGCCTGGAACAAACGCTGGAAGCCTTCCATGGCGGCCATCATCGCCAGGTTGTGCGGCATGCGCCGGCGTTCGTAGCGGCTCAGCACCTTGACGTCGCTCAGTGCCTCGCCACGAGCAAGGGCGTGCAGCAGCACCTCGGCCAGCACCGCCACATCGAGAAAGCCTAGGTTGACGCCCTGCCCAGCCAGGGGGTGGATGCTGTGGGCGGCATCGCCGACCAGCACCAGACCGGGCTCGGCGTAACGTTTGGCGTGGCGCTGACGCAGCGGGATGCACAGTCGCGGATCGGCCTGAAGGATTTCGCCCAGGCGGTGCTCGGAGGCAAAACCCAGGGCACGGCGGAAGGCCGCATCATCCAGGCCCATCAGGCGTTCGGCTTCGCCGGGGGTGACCGACCACACAATGGAGCACCAGTGTTCGCCAGGCGGACCACTGAGGGGCAGAAAGGCCAGCGGGCCGTCGTCGGTAAAGCGCTGCCAGGCCGTGGCCTGGTGCGGTTTGGCGCAGCGCACGCTGGTGACGATGGCGTGATGCAGGTAATCCCATTCGCGAGTGGCGCAACCGGCCAGGCGGCGCACCGCCGAGTTGGCACCATCGGCAGCCACCACCAGGGGCGCGCGCAGCTCACGGCCATCGGCCAGGGTCAGCAGCCAGCCATCGCCGGAGCGGCGCAGCTGCTCCAGACGGGCGCCAGGCAGCAGGCCGATGGGGCTTTCGTGCAGGCATTCGAGCAGGGCGTCCTGCACCACCCGATTCTCGACGATATGGCCGAGCACCTCGGCGTGCACGCTGGCGGCACTGAAATGCACCTGGCCGGTGCCGGAGCCGTCCCATACCTGCATCTCGCCATAGGCGCAGAGGCGCCGGGCGGCAATACCGGGCCAGGCGCCGATACGCTCCAGCACGCGCTGGCTGGCCAGGGACAGGGCGCTGACCCGCGGCTCGAAAGCCGCCGCAGGATTGAAGGGTTTGACGCTAAGAGGACTGCCATCGATCAGGATGATATCCAGGCCCTGCCCCTTGAGCGCCAGGGCCAGGGCACTGCCGACCATGCCGGCGCCTACGATGATCAGATCCGCTTGCATCATGCTTCCTAAGAGCCGGTTCAAGGCTCGCGAATAAAGATAAAGGTCGTTCCCGACGCCGTTTAGCCGACGCGCAGCAGGCCGTGAACAGATTCTTAAGCGGCCTGCCGAGCGCGGGGTTTCAACCGCACATAAAGCGTCTTGTGTACCCGCGCCACCAGGCTACCGCTGCCGTCGCGCACTTCAACATGCAGCTCGGGCAGGTACTTGTCGCCATTGGCGGTGTGCTGACGAATACGCTCGAGCAGGCCGTCGTCGATACTGAAATCGGCGTACACCGGCCCCTGGCCGGGGGCGATAAAGTCGATACGGGCGGCCTTGTCCCAGACGATATAGTCGCGGCCCAGGTTCTCCATGATCATCAACATAAAGAAGGGATCGGTCATGGAATACAGGCTGCCGCCGAACTGGGTGCCGACATAGTTACGGTTATACCAGCCCAGGCCCATCTTCACCTGCACCTGGCGGAAGTCCGCGCTGATCTGCCGCACCCGCACGCCGGCGCCCAGGTAGGGTGGGTAGAGGTTCATGGCCCAGCGCAGTAGCCGCGCCTTGCGCGCCAGTTTCGTTGCACTCATGGCTCAAGGCTCCGCGCGGGTGCCCAGGCCCATGGCCTGGCGGGCAAACCAGCGCTTGGCTGGCGGGAGCAGATCGAGGCCAAGCAAACCGAGATTGCGCCCGGCCGCCAGCAGCGGCTGGCCAGTGCTGAACAGGCGGGTGACCTGGTCGGAAAAGCCCACGGTCAGACTCTGGTCGGTCTGCTGGCTGGCCAGATAACGCTGCAGGGTGGCCAGTTCGCCCAGGGGTGCCTCGGCCTGCAAAAGGGTTTCGGCCAGCACCCAGGTGTCGCGCAGGGACAGGTTGTAGCCCTGGCCGGCAATCGGGTGCAGGCTGTGGGCAGCATTGCCCAGCACCACCAGATGCCGACGCACCTGCTCCTGGGCCGCATTCAAGGCCAGGGGATAGAGGTGGCGGGCACCGACCTTGAGCAGGCGCCCCAGGCGATAACTGAAGGCCTGCTGCAGCTCGGCGAGAAAGGCGCCATCGTCCAGCCCCAGCAGGCGCTCGGCCTCAAGGGTCGCGCGGGTCCAGACCAGGGCGCAGCGCTGGCCTTCCAGGGGCAGCATGGCCATGGGCCCTTCTTCGGTGAAACGCTCGAAGGCCTGGCCCTGATGCGCGTGTTCGCAGCTGATATTGGCGATCAGGGCGCTCTGCCCATAAGGGCTGTTGAGCACCTGAATGCCCAACTGTTCACGCAGGCCGCTGCGCCCACCTTCGGCCATAATCGCCAGGGCGCAGTCGATCTCATCGCCCCGATCCAGGCTCAGGCGATAGCCTTCGGCCAGGGGCTGCATGCGCACCACCTGGGCCGGGCTGAGCCATTGCACCACCTCGGGGTCCAGGGCCTGCCACAGGCATTCGCCGAGCCAGGCGTTTTCCACCACATAGCCCAGGGCCGGCACGCCTTCGTCCTCGGCGCACAGGCGCGCAGCAGCAAAGCGACCACGGTCGGAGACATGGATCTGTTTGATCGGTTCG
>JBFHPI010000208.1:0-6054 GCA_041592855.1 Pseudomonas sp. | reverse complement strand
TGGCCATCATGGGCGGCCCCATGAGCGTGAATGACCCGTTGCCCTGGCTGCAGACCGAGGTGGCGGCGCTGAAGTATCTGCTGCGCCGGGATATTCCACTGCTCGGTCACTGCCTGGGCGGCCAGCTGCTGGCCAAGGCCCTGGGCGCACCTATTACCCGCATGCCTTATACCGAAAGCGGCTGGCAGCCCCTGACCCGGCTCGATCAGGCTGCGCCCAGTCCCTGGCTGGCCCATCTGCCTGCGCAGTTCCCCATGTTCCAGTGGCATGGCGACAGCTTCGCCATTCCCGAGGGGGCGCAGCCTTTGCTCAGTAGCCCCTGGTGCGCCAACCAGGGTTTTGCCTGGGGCGACAAGGTGCTGGCCCTGCAGGGGCACCCGGAGATGACCGAGGCCCTGGTGCGCGAATGGCTGGACGACTGGCACCACCTGCTGGATGAAACCCAGCCCAGCCAGCAGAGCAGGGCGCTGATGCTGGAAGACCTGTCGACCAAGGTGGCCGCGCTCAACCGCGTGGCCGAAGGTTTCTACCGCCACTGGCTGCAGTTGGCCGGGCTCTGATAACGCCGCGCGTGCAGGAGTAGGGTGCGCTATGCGCACCGGTGCTGGTCTGGGTCACGTGGTGCGCACGGCGCACCCTACGCCATATTCAAGCAGAGCGCCTTAACATGGCGCGCGGCGCGACCATAGGGTCACCAATGCGCTCCGAGCTGGTGCATGGCCTGCGAGTTATTGTCTCAAGTCATTGATTTATATGGCTTATGGCCTGTGGCGCGGGCCTTGCAAAGCCGATTCCATGTCCGGGTGACAAGGAGTACGGCATGGCCCGCACCTTTTATGACGAGATGTACGACGCGAGCGGCGCAGTCCGCCCGCACTATCAGGCCTTCGCCCGCTGGCTGGCGGATACGCCGGACGAGCTGCTGGCTCAGCGCCGCCGTGAAGCCGATCTGCTGTTCCACCGGGCGGGTATTACCTTCACCCTGTATGGCGATGACCAGGGCACCGAGCGCCTGATCCCCTTCGACATCATTCCGCGCAGTATCCCTGCCACTGAATGGCGTGTGGTCGAGCGCGGCTGCATCCAGCGCGTGCAGGCGCTGAACATGTTCCTCGCCGACCTCTATCACGATCAGCGCATCCTCAAGGCCGGGATCATCCCTGCCGAGCAGGTGCTGGCCAATGAGGGCTACCAGATCGCCATGCAGGGCCTCAACCTGCACCGTGACCTCTACGCCCATATCGCCGGGGTCGACCTGGTACGCGATGGCGACGGCAGCTACTACGTGCTTGAAGACAACCTGCGCACCCCCAGCGGCGTCAGCTATATGCTCGAAGACCGCAAGATGATGATGCGCCTGTTCCCCGAGCTGTTCGCCGCCCAGCGCGTGGCGCCCATCGACCATTATCCGAACCTGCTGCTCGACACCCTGAAATCCTCCAGTCCCCTGGATAACCCCAATGTGGTGGTGCTCACGCCGGGGCGCTTCAACAGTGCCTACTTCGAGCACGCCTTCCTGGCCCGGGAAATGGGCGTGGAGCTGGTGGAAGGGGCGGACCTGTTCGTGCGCGACGACAGACTCTTTATGCGCACCACCGCCGGGGCCAAGCAGGTGGACGTGGTCTACCGTCGCCTCGACGACGCCTTCCTCGATCCCCTGGCCTTCAATCCGGATTCCATGCTCGGTGTGCCCGGCCTGCTGGCCTGCTACCGCAGTGGCAATGTGGTGCTGGCCAACGCCATCGGCACCGGTGTGGCGGACGATAAATCCATCTACCCCTATGTCGATGAGATGATCCGCTTCTATCTGGATGAAGAGCCGATTCTGAAGAACGTGCCGACCTACCAGTGCCGCAAGCCGGCCGAACTCTCCCATGTGCTGGCCAATCTGGAGCAACTGGTGGTCAAGGAAACCCAGGGTTCCGGTGGCTACGGCATGTTGGTCGGCCCGGCCGCCAGCAAGGCGGAGATCGAGCGCTTTCGCGAACGCCTCAAGGCCAATCCGGCGGCCTATATCGCCCAGCCAACCCTGTGTCTGTCGACCTGTCCGACCTTTGTCGAGCAGGGCATCGCCCCACGGCATATCGACCTGCGACCCTTCGTGCTTTCCGGCAAGGAAACCCGCATCGTTCCCGGCGGCCTGACCCGCGTGGCGCTGCGTGAGGGCTCGCTGGTGGTCAACTCGTCCCAGGGTGGTGGCACCAAAGACACCTGGGTGGTGGAGGACTAATCATGCTCAGTCGTACTGCTTCCGATCTGTACTGGATGTCGCGCTATCTGGAACGCGCGGAAAACCTCGCACGTATGCTCGAAGTCAGTTATTCGCTGTCGCTGATGCCCCAGGACGGGCGCGGTGATGGCCTGGAAGAACTGGCCCTGCCGCTGCTGATCACCGGTACCCTGGATGACTATCTGGAGCGCCATGGGCCGCTACACGCTGAGCGCATGCTGCACTTCTTCGCTCTGGATGGGAGCAACCCGGCGAGCATCTACTGCTGCCTGCAGGCCGCGCGCAGCAACGCCCATGCCGTGCGCGGACGGATCACCGCCGATATGTGGGAGAACATCAACGCCACCTGGCTGGAAATTCGCGAGATCGCCGAGCAGGGTCTGGGCCGTTATGGCATCAGCCGCTTCTGCGAATGGGTCAAGGAACGCTCGCACCTGTTTCGTGGTGCGACCTTCGGCACCATCATGCGTGGCGACCCGTACCGCTTTATCCGTCTGGGCACCTTTATCGAGCGCGCCGACAACACCCTGCGTCTGCTCGATGCGCGCTACGAGATGCTCGGCGAGGACATCGACGAAATCGACGGTCGCCCGGCCCGCAGCTACTACCAGTGGACCGCGTTGCTGCGCGCCCTGTCATCGTTCGAAGCCTTTGCCGAGATTTACCGGGGCTCGCCCGGCACGCGCAAAGTGTCTGAGCTGCTCCTGCTGCGCCCGGACGTGCCGCGCTCGCTGCGTGCCTGCATGGACGAGCTCAGCCTCATGCTCGCCAGCCTGCCCGGCGACAACGGCCGACCGGCCCAGCGTCTGGCCGCCGAACTGGAAGCGCGGCTGCGCTATACCAGCATCGAGGAAGTGCTCGACGAAGGGCTGCATGCCTGGCTGACCGACTTCATCCTGCTGGTGCGCCAGCTGGGCCATGTTATCCACACGTCCTACCTGGAGGTCGCATGAGACTGTCCATTCGCCATGACACCGTCTACCACTATCAGGATCAGGTGCGTAACAGCATTCAGTATCTGCGCCTGACCCCCCATGACAGCGAGCGCCAGCAGGTGCTCAATTGGCAGCTCGACCTGCCGCGGCCGGTGCGCGCCCAGCTCGATCCCTACGGCAATATCCTCCACGTACTGACCCTGGATGAGCCCCACGAGTCCATCGTCATCGGTGCCCGTGGCCAGGTGGAGATCGACGAGTCCCGCGAGGCCGAGCATGAGAGCCAGTCGGCCTTGCCGTTTCTGCGTTTTACTCGCCTGACCGAGGCTGATGAAGCCCTGCGCGAGTTTGCCATGCTGCAGAGCCACAGCCGTCCGGACCGCAGCGGCCTGATCGACCTGATGCACGCCCTGAATGCCCATATCCGCTATCAGCCGGGGGCTACCCGGGTAGAAACCAGTGCGGCCGAGGCCTTCGCCGGTGGCCAGGGTGTCTGTCAGGACCATGCCCACGCCTTTCTCGCCTGCGCCCGCAGCCTGGGGGTGCCGGCACGCTATGTGTCGGGCTATCTGTTCGCCGACAGCGAAGACCACCTGGCCAGCCATGCCTGGGCCGAAGCCTGGCTGGAGGGTGCCTGGTACAGCTTCGATGTGACCAATTGCCTGGCCAAACCCGAGCGCCACCTGAAACTGGCCGTGGGTCTGGATTATCTGGATGCCTGCCCGGTGCGCGGCATGCGCCGCGGTGGTGGTGGCGAGCAAATGCATGCGCAAGTGGATGTGGCGCCGCTGTTGCAGGTGCAGCAGTAGCTTGGCCGGGAGCTGTGCGATTGAGTGGGGCTTAGCAGGCCTTATTCATGGAGGTGATGGTATGAGGACCAGATAATTTCCCCAGCTACACTGGCCTCATCAATCACAGCATGACAAGGCAGCTTCCTATGCAAAATCGCATGATGATCACCGGCGCAGGTTCAGGTCTGGGGCGTGAAATTGCCCTGCGTTGGGCGCGTGAGGGCTGGCAGCTGGCGCTTTCCGACGTCAACGAGCCGGGCTTGGCAGAAACCCTCAAGCTGGTGCGTGAAGCCGGCGGCGATGGCTTTACCCAGCGCTGTGATGTGCGCGACTACAGCCAGCTGACCGCTTTGGCCCAGGCCTGCGAGGAGAAGCTGGGCGGTATCGATGTGATCGTCAACAACGCCGGCGTGGCCTCCGGTGGCTTCTTCGCCGACCTGTCCCTGGAAGACTGGGACTGGCAGATCGCGATCAACCTGATGGGTGTGGTCAAGGGCTGCAAGGCCTTCCTGCCGCTGCTGGAAAAGAGCAAGGGCAAGATCGTCAATGTCGCCTCCATGGCTGCCCTGATGCAGGGCCCGGCCATGAGAAACTACAACGTGGCCAAGGCCGGCGTGGTGGCCCTGTCGGAAAGCCTGTTGATTGAGTTGAAAAGCCAGGAAATCGGCGTGCATGTGGTCTGCCCCTCGTTCTTCCAGACCAATCTGCTGGATTCCTTCCGTGGCCCGACCCCAGCCATGAAGGCCCAGGTCGGCAAGCTGCTGGAAAGCTCACCGATCAGTGCCGCGGATATCGCCGAGTACATCTACCAGGAAATCGCCAAGGGCGAATTCATGATCCTGCCCCATGAGCAGGGTCGCATGGCCTGGGCGCTGAAGCGGCAAAACCCGCAACTGCTCTACAACGAAATGACCAATATGGCCGACAAGATGCGCGCGCCACGCAACAAGAACTGATCGAGCGATCAGGAAAGCTGTGCCCGAGTCTTGTCTCGACAAGGTTCGGGCGTTAGGGTTGAGCGCTGCGCACAACTGATGGACCTTCTGTGAAATCTTTCCCGCGGAGTCTGCTGCTGCTGGCTCTGATCCTGGCCGCGGTCAACCTGCGCCCCGGCATCACCTCCCTGGCACCGCTGATCGAGCGAATCGCCAGCGAACTGGTCCTGAATCGTTCCCTGATCAGCCTAACCACTGCGCTGCCGGTGCTGTGCATGGGCATGCTGGCGCCCCTGGCACCGCGCCTGGCCGTGCGCTTTGGCCTGGAGCGCACCATTGCCCTGTGCATGGGGCTGATTACGTTGGCCCTGCTGTTACGTCTGGCGGGACACTTCAGCCTGCTGTTGATTGGCAGTGCCGTGCTGCTCGGTACCGGGATTGCCGTGGCAGGGCCGCTGCTGTCCGGTTTTATCAAGCGCCACTTTGCCGGGCGCATGGGCAGCGTGGTGGGGTGGTACTCCCTGAGCATGGCCATCGGCGGCGCTGCGGGCGCGGTGCTGACCGCGCCGGTGACCCAGTGGCTGCGCGATGACTGGGCCTGGGGCCTGGGTTTCTGGGCCTTGCCGGCGCTGTTGGGGTTGGCCTTGTGGCTGTATCTGCCCAACCGGCGTGAAATGGCGGAGGCCGGATCCGTACCGGTCGGTTTGCCCTGGGGCGAGGCGCGTGCCTGGTTGATCAGCGGCTTTTTTGCCCTTCAGGCCGGTCTGTTCTATGCCCTGGCAACCTGGGCGGTGGCGCGCTATCACGAGGCTGGACTCAGTCTGCTGCACAGCAACAGCCTGTTCAGTGTGTCGATGCTGGCGGGCTTGCCCGGCTCCTTCCTGATGCCCTGGCTGGCTCAGCACGTTTTAAACCGCTACCAGCTGCTGCTCGGCTGTGGCCTGCTCACGGCCCTGAGCCTGGGCATGATCACCTTCGCTCCAACCATTGTCCCCGAGCTCTGGGCCGTTACCATCGGCCTGGGGCTGGGTGGCGCCTTTGCCCTGTCCCTGGTGCTGCCCCTGTATGAAGCGGGTTCGCCTCTGGCGGTCAGTCGCTGGACTTCGATGATGCTGTTTGTCGGCTACAGCCTGGCCTGTCTGACGCCCATGCTCACCGGCCTG
>JBFHPI010000207.1:0-6054 GCA_041592855.1 Pseudomonas sp. | reverse complement strand
CTGGCCGAGGATACCCGGCACAAGGACCTGACCATCCTCGACTATGCCGAAATCGATCAGCGTCTTTACAGCAGCTGGAGCATGGGCTGGGCCGGCGCCAAGCAGGTCAACCGCGAGCTGTTCCTCAAGTACTCCGGCAGTGATCGCTTCGACCCCTTTACCATGAGTGCGGCGCAGATCGCCGGTCTGCTAAGCGAGTTGCGCGACACAGTCGGCACCATCAAGACACCGGTTCTCGACTAGAATTGCCGGGCGTCAATTCGCCAGCCCGGACTACCGAGACGGGAAGCCTTGGCGCCTCGTGGTGGATTGAGGCTTCGGGATGGTCCTGCTGTTCAGATATGTACTGCTGATTCTGTTGACCGGCCTGTGTAGCAGTCATGCCTTGGCTGCCTTGCCGTTGCTGACAGTAAGCGCCGAGCAACTGGAAAAGCCGCTGGCGGTGCCGGCCAGCCTGGTGCTGGAAGACCCGGGGGCGACCCTGACCGCCGGCGAGGTATTGGAGCAGATCGGCACCCAGGGCCTGCGTGTGGAAGGCACCCCACGCATGGGCTACACGGCCAGTGCCTGGTGGCTGGCCTTTGAGCTGCAGGCACCGGCCGCCAGCAAGCTCAACCTGATCATCGCCCACCCCTTTCTCGATGATCTGGAAGTCTGGCTGTATGAGCGCGATCAGCTGGTGGCGCCCTTCTACAGTGGCGATCATCGGCCTTTCCTGCAGCGCGGTGAGCCCTATCCGCACTTTATGTTGAGCCTGCCGCGTCTGGGCGGCGGGCCCCATACCCTGTTGCTGCGGGTGCAGAGCGGTTCGGCGATCAGCCTGCCCTTGCAACTGGTGAGCGCCGAGAACAGCAACCTGCTACTGGCCCATGACTGGTTGCAAAGCGGGTTGTTGGTGGGCGCCCTGTTCAGCCTGGTGCTGCTTTACCTGATCCGCTTCAGCACGTTGCGCGAGCGCCAACTGG
Source organism: Pseudomonas sp. (assembly GCA_041592855.1). Taxonomy (GTDB): domain Bacteria; phylum Pseudomonadota; class Gammaproteobacteria; order Pseudomonadales; family Pseudomonadaceae; genus Aquipseudomonas. Next base: position 5,089 of record JBFHPI010000207.1, on the reverse strand, counting down.
TATGGTTCTGCCTGACCCTGTGCGGGGTGGCCTTGTACAACGCGGCAGCGCAAGGCCTGGTCGCGCTGTTGGCGCCGCAGTGGCCCTGGCTGCCCATGCAGCTGGCCAATCTGGCCAACCCGATGATGCTGCTGGGCAGCACCCTGTATATCGGCCATGCCCTCAAGCTGCAGCTGGGCTGGCTGGCGCCTATGCGCAACCTGCTGTTTGTGCTGGTGCTGCTGGTCAGCGCCTGGACCATTCTCAGCTATGGCCACTACCGCTCCTACCAGAGCCTCAACCTGCTGATCCTGCTGACCGGCGGTCTGCAGCTGAGCATGCTGCTGCTGGCGGTGCGCCAGCGCCGGCCCTATGCCCCGGGTTACCTGCTGGCCTGGAGTGCGGCCCTGCTGTTGCTGCTCTGGGTGCCCCTGGGGCGGATCGGCCTGATCCCGCCGCTGCCGGGCATCACCTATGTGCATGTCTACCTGCCGGTCATCACCCTGCTGCTGTTTAGCGGCATGCTCGACAAGCAACTGGAGCGCATCCGTCAGGCCCTGCTGCATAGCCAGGTCGAGGCGATTGGCAACCTGCAGCAGTACCAGGCGCTGTTCAACAGCAGCAGCGAGGGGATATTCCGCTGCAGCCCAGCGGGCGAATTGCTGGAGGCCAACCCCAGTTTCTGCCGGCTGCTGGGTGTGCCCGGGTTACCCGCGGGGCTGAGCATCGAACGCCTGCTGGGCGACGAGCAGTGGGCCCGCCAGCTTGCCGCCCTGCAACAGGGCCAGTCGGCCATCAGCCAGGAGTGTCAGTTGCGTGGTTGCGACGGCCGGTTGCGCTGGGTCTATCTGTCGCTGCAGCCGCAACCTGACTGCATCGAGGGCATTGTGATCGACCTCAGTGAGCGCCATGCCTTGGAAGAGCGCCTGCAGTACCTGGCTGCCCACGATTCCCTGACCGGCCTGCTCAACCGGCGTGAGCTGGAGCGTCTGCTGCAGGAGAGCCTGAAGCAGCAGAATGACGAGGCGTTCAGTCATCTGCTGTGCCTGGATCTGGATCAGTTCAAGCAGGTCAACGACCTCTGCGGGCATGCCGCCGGTGACCAGTTGCTGCGTCAGCTGTCCAGTCATCTGCAGCATCAGCTGCCGGCCGACGCGGTGCTGGCCCGCCTGGGCGGCGACGAGTTCGCCGTGCTGCTGCGCAGCGCCGATGATCAGGCGGCTCAGGCCCAGGCCGAGCAGTTGCGCCAGTGCGTCGAGCAGTTCGTCTTTACCTGGGCCGGGCGGCCCTTCCGCCTGCAGGTGAGTATCGGTCTGCTGCAGTTGAGTGCGGCCATCAGCGACTGGCAGACCGCCCTGAGCTGGGCGGACAGCGCCAGCCAGCAGGCCAAGCATCAGGGCCGTAATCGGGTGCAGCAGTTCAACCCGGGCGACGGTGCGCTGCTGGAGCATCAGCGCCAGCTGCAGTGGCTGACTCGCCTGCGCGAAGCGATCGACCTGAGCCATTTCGAGTTGTTCTACCAACCGGTTGCGTCTCTGCAGCACGCCAGCGAGGGCCTTTATTATGAGGTCCTGCTGCGTTATCGCGACCCGCAGAGCGGCGAGCGGATCAGTCCCGGGCAGTTCCTTCCTGCCGCCGAGCGCTATAGCCTGCTTGGCGCCATTGATCGTTGGGTCTTGCTGCATCTGTTGCAATGGTTGGCGGACAATCCGCTGCACCTGGCGCAGCTGGCCCAGGTCAATCTCAACCTGACCGCCAGCGCCCTGCTGAGCGCCGACTTCCATCAGTTGCTGACCAGCGAGCTGCAGCGCCTGGGTATCCCGGCGCACAAGCTGTGTATCGAGGTCACTGAAATGGTTGCCCTGGGTGAATTGGGTGTGTCTGCGCAGTGGATCGAACAATTACGCAGCCAGGGCCTTAAGGTGGCCCTGGATGACTTCGGCAGCGGTTTCGCCTCCTATGCCTACCTGCGCCATCTGCCCCTGGATATCCTCAAGATCGACGGCAGCTTTATCCAGGGTATCGAGCATGACCCGATCAACCAGGCCATGGTCGGCTCCATGCAACAGATCGCCCGCCAGCTGGGCCTGCGCACCGTGGCCGAGTTTGTCGAGAGCGAGGCGGCCCTGCAGACCGTGCGGCGTCTGGGGCTCGACTATGCCCAGGGTTACTGCATCGCCTCGCCACAACCCCTTGAGCATCTGGCGGACCGGACCCTGGCGGCTACAGGATCAGACAGGCGGCGAGGGACGACGGCCAGCGATATGAATAATTGAAATGGCCGACCATTAACCTCGACAGCGGCCGCTGCCGGATTAAGATTGCTTAATGGTCTGCCACCTTCAGGCGGAACCTGGGTGGAGGCCGATTAGATGAGAGTTCTGGACAACCTGGTGCGTCAGGTGAATAGCTACAGCCTGGCCCGCCAGCAGGGCGAGAGTGCCACCCCCCAGCCCCGGCGCCAGGCCAGTGCCCCCCTCAGCGACAGTGGCAGCGTGCAACTGTCGTCCGCTGCCACTCAGCAGGGCAGCCCCCTCTACAACCCTTTGCCGCAGAGTAGCGACCCGCTCTATACCAACAATATCAAGCTAACCAAGGATAAGAGCATCGACGCCCTGCTGGCCGGCGGCAACCACTGGTGGCACCTGGGTACCGCCTCGGCAAACGGCGCCATTCCATCGCAGGATGCCAGCAAGAACCTCAGTTTCAGTTTTATGGGCAGCGCCGTAACGGCGGAAGACGCATTTGGCTTCCAGCCCCTGAACGAAAGCCAGAGGTCTGTGGTGCGCAGCATCTTCACCCAAATCTCCACCGTGGTCGGGATTACCTTCAACGAGGACAACAGCGGCAACGGCACCCTGAAGCTCGGCTCGAACAACCAGGGTGGCATCAGCGGTGGTTACGCCTACCTGCCCAACGAGCCGGTTGTCGGGGGTGCCGTTTATCTGGCCAATGACCAGTCCGGTTTCAACGACCCGTCGAAATGGAACCCCGGCAGCTATATCTGGACCACCCTGATCCACGAACTGGGCCACGCCCTGGGTCTCAAGCATCCTGGTAACTACAACGCCGGCGGTGGTGGCACTCCCGGCCCCTATCTGGGCAGCAAGGACAACAAGACCAACTCGATCATGTCCTACAGGGACGACAAGAAGTTTATGCACGTGGTGCAGAGTGCTGGCGGGGGCGGGCTCACCTCCTATCAGGTCAATCCGGACAGCTTCCAGAATTATGACATTACCGCCCTGCAGTACCTCTATGGTGCGCCCACATCTGGCGTCACCACCTTCAGCTTCAATGACAATCAGATATTCAATCGTTCGATCTTCAACAATAACGCCGCCAGCAAGATCGACCTCAGTGCCATGACCCAAGACAATATCGTCGACCTTCGTGGTGGATATCGCAGTTCCATCGGCATCCGCGATCCCTATGCCGCCACCGGCATGTCCAAGGAGCAATACAAGGATGCGACGTCAAACGGGGTCAGGCTGAGCAAGTTATTGGGCACGCCGACCTACTCGGGTATGAACAACCTGGGGATCGCCAAGGGCAGTCAGATCCGCGAGGTGATTGGTGGTTCAGGCAGTGATGCCCTGGTTTCCGGTGCTGAGATCGGCGGTAGCGCCCTGCTGAAGGGCGGTGCGGGCAATGATCGCTACTTCGTCGCCTCCGGTAATGCCATCATTGTCGATAGCAGCGGCGACAACGACACCCTGTATATCAAGAAGAAAAGCGGCACTCTCTGGTCCCTGAGCGAGGACAAGGCGACCCTGACCCAGACCAACAATAAGACCGGCGAGGTGCTGGCCACCATCAACATTGCCGGCATCGAGAATATCGGCACCTGGTCGGGTAAGGCCAAGCTCAATGGCAGCAAGAGGCTGTTGTTCACGGGGTTGCAGCAGGCCTCCGCCGTTCAGCAGTTTCAGACCGTGGCCCAGCTTGACCAGCCCAAGGCGGGGGCCTCGCTGAACTTGAGTGCCTAGGCCTGCGCCCCTCCTGGGGTGGCCGTAGCTCGGGCAGGCGACACCAGGTGCTGTCGGTGGCATGCTGGCACCTTCACCCCATGGCGGTTAAGGGCTTGGCCTTGCCGCGGTGGCCACCTCCAGTGTTCGCGGATTGCTAAGAGCTTGCGCATGTGCAGGGTGCACAGGGCTTGGGCAATCTCCGACCCGACAGGTCTGTCGATGAAGTCTCTGTGCCCCCTGTTCCTGTCCCTTACCCTGACTGCCTGCCATGGGCAGAGCCCCCCTATGAACAGTTCCGGTGTGTCACCCCCAACGCCTGCGCGGCCCATTTATTACCTTGACCCGAGCCCCGCTGTCGTCGCCCACGACTATGCCCGTTACCGCACCTGGAGTTGGCAGAGCCTGCCCGTTGCCACCACTTGGGCCAGCGCCGAACTGCTGCAGCAGCTCTTGGGGCAGGCGCTGGAACAGCGCGGCCTGAGCTTCCAGGCGGACCCACGTGCGCCAGCGTTGTACGCCCTTATCCATTTTGAGGGTGAACAGGCCGCGGATTCTGGCTGCACGCGCGAAGCCGTGGCCGCGTCTGCGGGGCAAGGCCCCTGCAGTACCGAGCGCGTGTTGCTGCGCCTGCAGCTGTTTGACAGCCGGGATGGCCAACGGGTCTGGAATGTTGGCGTCGAACTGCCGCTTCGGTCCAGTTCCGATGACAATGCGGCCGCCCTTAGCCAGGCCCTGAAGCAGGCTCTGAGCGCCTATCCGCCGGACTGACGGGCCCTCGTGCCCCATTGCGGGATACCCGGGATTGATAAAAAAGACCCGCTTGCGCGGGTCTGAATCAAAACGCCCGGCCTGGTGAGCCGCGGACATTTCGTTCGGCGCATAGGCGCCAATCAGGCGTAGGGCGGATGAGGCTTCACCCATCCACCCTACGGATCTGGGCTTACGCCAGCTCGTCAAAGCACTCGGCAATGATGGCCAGGCCCTGGTCCAGCTGGGCGTCCGGCGCGGTCAGCGGCACCAGGATGCGCAGCACGTTGCCGTAGGTGCCGCAGGACAGCAGGATCAGACCCTTGTCGCGGGCCTTGGCGACGATCTGGCCGGTCAGGGCAGCGTTGGGCTTGTGCAGGTCGCCGTCTTCG
>JBFHPI010000206.1:0-6061 GCA_041592855.1 Pseudomonas sp. | reverse complement strand
CGACCCACTTTCTTTGCTTGTGCAAAAGAAAGTGGGCAAAGAAACACACCCCATCATCCGGCCCTGCGCTTCGCTCCGGGTTCCCTCCTTCCATCACTGCTCCAAGGGCCCGCCGCGAAGGGCCATCCCTGGCCCATCGCGGCTTTCGCAGCATCCATGCTGCTCAGCCCCTTGCGCAATGATTCCACTCGGCCTCCTGGTGGGGACTTGGACGTCGTCTATGCGACCGCTGTTTAAAGGCAAAGGCGCCGCTGTATTTGTGTTTAAGAAAATCTTGTAGGCGCGCGATACGGTCCCGTCAGGAGGCCGAGTGGAGGTGTTGCGCAGGGGGACGAGCGGCCTGGATGGCCGCGAGAGGCTTAAAGGGCTAGGGACGGCCCTTGTAAGCCGGCCCCCGGAGCGGCACCGGAGCGAGGGAAGTTTCGCGTAGCGAAACCCGGATGCCGGGTGTCCTTTTTCTTTGGTTACTTTCTTGTTGGACAAGCAACAAGAAAGTAACTCGCCCGTGAGGGGCGAAACCCGTCAGACCGGGTACCGCGACAATAGGCCATGCCACGACATGAGCATCGCCGCACACAATCTTGCCAGTCCGGTCTCAATCAGCACTTGCCCCAGAGCCGACCAGATACCTTTTGCCTTGCTGCGCAGGTCGCACCCGGGTGTACGACCTTGGTGGCACCCCGGGTCGTACGCCTATCCGCCTGCTCCACAGGCCCGCGCCAAAGCAGCGCTCAACCAGGCCCAAGGCCGCATACCAGGGCTGCGCCGGGCTTTCGATAATCGCCTTCGACCCGACTGCATCAGTCGTTCCTCAAGCGGAGAGCGTTATGTACAACAAGAAGATCGCCAGCACCCGATTCCTGCCTCTGGCCCTGGCCAGCGCCGTGGCCCTGGTGGCCAGCCAGCAGGCCGCCGCGGAAATCGTCCTGTACGACCAGGACGACACCACCTTCTCCACCGACGGTTATATCAACGCCTTCTACGTCAACAGCAGCGTGGATCGCGAGGGTGAGCAGTTCGATCGCACCCAGTCGCGGGTAAAGATGGGCTTTCTGCCCAACTGGATCGGCTTCAACTTCGGCAAGCAGGTCGATGACCTCAAGCTCGGCGGTCGCGCCTCCTTCTGGGTGACCATCAACGACAGCGAAGCCAACGGCACCAGCACCGCCATCGACGTGCGCCAGTTCTACGGCACCGTGGCCAACCCGGAGTGGGGCGAGGTGCTGGTGGGCAAGGACTTCGGCCTGTTTGCCCGCTCCAATATCTTCCTCGACGAACTGCTGGCCGGTTACGGCAATGCCAGCGATACCCTGGGTCTGGTCGATGGCACCGGCGTGTCCTTCGGCAATATCGGCAGCGGCTATCCGTACCCGTTCCCCACCTCGCAGATCACCTACCGCAACAACCACCTGGCCGAAGGCCTGCGCGTGGCGGTCGGCATCATGGACCCGGTGGACACCAATGATGACAGCCTGGTGGGCAAGGCCTATCAGGACAAGCCGCGCTTCGAGTCCGAGGTCAGCTACCAGTTCGACCTGGGTCCCTCGACCCTCTACACCTGGCTCAATGGCGCCTACCAGACTTCGGAGAACACCGACAGCACGGTCAAGGATGTCACCAGCAAGGGCCTGGGCTATGGCGTGCAGGCCAAGATTGGCGACCTGTCCCTGACCGCTTCGGGGTTCCAGGCCAAGGGCATCAACCCCTTCTTCACCAACAACGCCGGCGAAGCCACCCTGCGTGATATCGACAGCGATGGCTACCTGCTGCAGGGCTCCTACACCTTCGGCAAGAACCGCGTGGCGCTGTCCTACGGCAAGACCGAGGACGACGGCAACGGCCTGGGCGTGGCGGCTGACTACGAAACCCGTGGCGTGGCCTACTTCCGCACCATCAACGACAACCTCAAGCTGGTGGCCGAGTACAACCAGTACCAGATCGACGCGGCCAGCGGCAGTGGCCTGAATGAAGACACCGATACCTTCGCCGTCGGTGCCGTGCTGAGCTGGTAAGCCGTTACGCCCGGGATGCCGCTCACCGCTTGCCGGTGAGCGGCTTTGTCGCCTGTATGGGCCGCATTGCGAATGCGAGGTAGGCATGGAACTTCATGGCCTGGAACTGCTGGTACTGCTGCCGGGCAGCCTGGTGCTGCTGGTGTTGCCGTTGTGTCTGCAGGGCTTTCTGCGGCCCGGCCAGTAGGGTGCGCCCGCTACTTAGGGACTAGAGCCTCGCTACTCAAGTGGCATGGGGCGCGGTGGGCGAGCTTCGTAGAATGCTCTTGTACCAGGCGTTTTAGAGTGGGGTCGGCCATGCACAGGGAAACAAACGAAGGCGTGATCACCGCCATGTCCAGCGCCACGGATGTCGAACTGGTGGCCCAGGAACTGGCGCGCCAGCTGATCCACCCGCACCTGGGCTTTGTGCTGTTCTTCTGCTCCGCCGAATACGACCTGGGTGGTCTCGGTCAGGCTCTGGAGCAACACTTTGGCGGCATCGAGCTGGTCGGCTGCACCACGGCCGGGGAGATCACCGCCCAGGGCTATGGCCGCGGCTGCGTCAGCGCGGTGGGCTTCGATCACCGCAGCTTCTCCATCGCCAGCGCACTGATCGACGAGATGGAGCGCTTCAGCCTGCTTGACGCCCAGCAACTGGTGGAGCGCCTGGTCAAGGATTGTCGCAGCAACGAGCTGGCGCCGATCAAGGGCCACAGCTTTGCCCTGACCCTGCTCGATGGCCTGTCCAGCCGCGAGGAACTGGTGCTCGGCGTGCTCAGCGCGGCCCTGGGCAGCATTCCGCATTTCGGCGGCTCGGCCGGCGACGACAATCACCTGACCCACACCCATGTCTACCATGGTGGCCAGTTCCACACCGGCGCCGCCGTGGTGGTGCTGTTCAATACCTGGCTGGATTTCGAGGTGTTCAGCACCCACCACATCGAGCCCCGCGCCGAAAAGCTGGTGGTGACCCGCGCCGACAGTGCCAGCCGCCGGGTCTATGAACTCAACGCCGCGCCAGCCGCCCAGGAATATGCGGAGCTGATCGGCGTGCCACTGGCCGAGCTGGATCATCGACTGTTCGCCGCCAACCCCCTGGCCGTGCGCATCAGCGAGCAGCACTACGTGCGCTCCATCCAGCGGGTCAACGAGGACCTGAGTCTGACCTTCTACTGCGCGGTGGAGAACGGCATCGTCCTCACCGCCATGCAGCCCGGGCCCTTGCTGCCCAACCTGCAGACGGTGTTCGACGGCCTGCGCCAGCGCCTCGGCCCCCTGCTGCTGACCATCGGCTGCGACTGTTTTCTGCGCCGCCTGGAGATCGAGAACGACGGCGGCAGCGAGCCGGTGTCGGCCTTTCTGCGCGAGCAGCCGGTGATTGGCTTCAACACCTACGGGGAGCAGTTCAATGGCATGCATATCAACCAGACCTTTACCGGAGTCGCCATTGGCCGCCCCGGTCGAGGCTGATGAGGCCGAGCTGCGGGCGCGCCTGGCGCAGCTTGAGCGCGACAACCTCAAGCTCAAGCGGATCAACGCCGCGCTGATCGAGCGGGTGGAATCGGCCCATGCCAGGGGCGACGATGCCTACGCCGCCTTCCAGCATTCGGTGGTGCTGGCCGAGCAGGTACGCGAGCGCACCGATGCGCTGAACCAGGCCATGGCCGAGCTGAAATCCAGCAATCAGCTGCTCAGCGATGCGCGCCTGCGCGCCGAGACCGCGCACCAGCACCTGATCGATGCCATCGAAAGCATCAGCGACGGCTTCGTGCTGTTCGACCGCGAGCAGCGCATCGTGCTGTTCAACAGCCGCTTCAAATCATTCTGGCGCCATAGCCGCGCACGCATCACCCCGGGCACCCGTCTGGAGGAGATCAAGCGCCTGAGCAAGAGCACCGGCCTGGTGGTTGAGGAACAGCGCAGCCGTGAGGGCGAACAGATGCTCTATCGCCTGCGTGACGGGCGCTGGGTGCAGGTCAGCGAGCGGCCCACCCGCGAAGGCGGGCTGGTGATCCTCTACACCGATATCACCGAGGTCAAACAGAACGAAACCCTGCGCCGCGAGCAGGCCCTGGCGCAGAAGTCGCGCCTGCTGCAGCGCGCCGTGGACAACCTGTCCCAGGGCATGGCCATGGTCAATGCCGAGGGCCAGCTGGAGTTGTGGAACCACCGCTTCCTCGACCTCTGTGGCCTGGCGCCGATCAATGCCCATCGGCCCTTCGCCGAGGTGATGGCCGAGAGCGAACTGACCCTGCTCACCCCGGACAGCCGCGACGCCAACGGCAAGCCCATCGAGGAGCTGGAGCTGCACCTGTTCGACGGGCGCATGCTGGAGGTGCGCACCCACGCGCTGCCCACCGGCGGCTTCGTCAACACCTTTACCGATATCACCGAGCGTCACCGGCATGCCGAAGCCCTGAGTGCCAGCGAGCGCTGGATCCGCCTGATCACCGACCATGTGCCGGCGCTGATCGCCTACCTGTCGGCCGATCTGGTCTACGAGTTCACCAACAAGGTCTACGAACAGTGGTACTGCTGGCCCAGCGGCGCCATGCTCGGCCAGAGCCTGCGTGTGGTGCACAGCGAGGAGCATTGCCGGCGCCTGCAGCCCTATATCGAGCGGGCGCTGTCCGGTGAGAGCGTGACCTTCGAGTTCGCCGAAACCAACCACAGCGGCCAGGAGCGCTACATGCTGCGTTCCTACGTGCCCAACCGCCAGGCCAATGGCGAGGTGCTCGGCATCTTCGTGCTGATCCGCGATATCACCGAGCGCCGACGCACCGCCGAGGCCCTGCACCAGGCCTATCAGCATCTGGAGCAGCGGGTGCGCGAACGCACCGCCGAGCTGACCACGGTCAACCAGCAGCTGCGTCGCGAGATCGACGAGCGCACGCGGATGGAGGCGCGTCTGCGTGAGGCCAAGGCCGAGGCCGAGCAGGCCAACCTGTCGAAAACCAAGTTTCTCGCCGCAGTCAGCCATGACCTGCTGCAACCACTCAACGCCGCGCGGCTGTTCACCAGCGCCCTGCTGGAGCGCGAGCCCTGCAACCAGCAGGGCCTGGTGCGCAATATCAGCAACTCCCTGGAGGATGTGGAAAGCCTGCTCGGCACCCTGGTGGATATCTCCAAGCTGGACGCCGGGGTGATCAAGGCGGAGATCGGCAGCTTCGCCATCGCCGATCTGCTCGGCACCCTGGCCACCGAATTCCGCCAGCTGGCCGCCAGTGAAGGGCTGCAGCTGGACTTCGTGGCGAGCAGCGCCTGGGTGCGCAGCGATATCCAGCTGCTGGCCAGGATTCTGCGCAACCTCTTGACCAACGCCATCCGCTACACCGCCAGCGGGCGCATCCTGCTCGGCTGCCGGCGGCGCGGGCAGAGCCTGTCCATCGAGGTGTGGGACACCGGCGTGGGCATCGCCGCAGACAAGCTGCAGGAGATCTTCCAGGAGTTCAAACGCGGTGAGGGCCAGCGCCATCAGGATCGCGGCCTGGGCCTGGGCCTGGCGATCGTCGACAAGATCGCCCGTATGCTCGGTCATCGTATCCGCGTCAGCTCGCAGCCGGGCAAGGGCTCGCTATTTGCCATCGAGGTGCCGCTGACCCGCCGCGCGACTGTACTGGCGGACAAGAGCAAGGCCGTACCCATGGCCGTGGAGTGTCTGCAGGGTGCACGCATCTGGGTGCTGGATAACGACGCGGCGATCTGCGCCGGCATGCGCACCCTGCTCGAAGGCTGGGGCTGCCAGGTGGTCACCGCGCTCTCCGAGGACGATCTGGCGCGCCAGGTGGACAACTACCACGCGGGCGCCGATGTGCTGATCGCCGACTACCACCTGGACGACGGCCGCGACGGCGTACAGGCCATCGCCGCGATCAACGCCCGCCGCGGCGAACCCCTGCCGGCGCTGATGCTCACCGCCAACTACAGCAACGAACTCAAACAGTGCCTGCGTGAGCTGGGCCATACCCTGCTGCACAAGCCGGTCAAGCCGATGAAGCTTAAGACTAGCTTGAGCCATCTACTGGCGCGGCGGGGGTAAGGAGGCGGTGCGCGCAGCGCACCCTAGG
>JBFHPI010000205.1:0-6062 GCA_041592855.1 Pseudomonas sp. | reverse complement strand
TGGCCGGTGCCTCGGGTTCCTTCTTCGCCTCATCCTGGGCGCCATCGTCCATGCCCATGGCGGCAATATCGCGCAAGCGCTCCACCACCCGGGCATTGACGCTACCGGCGGGGAACTGGCCCTGCGCGTTGGGCGAACCGGCGTCCTCGCCCACCAACAGGCTCAGGGCCTCGTCCACCTGGCGCACCGCATAGATATGGAACTGCCCGGCACGCACCGCCTGCAGCACCCGCTCGTCGAGCATCAGGGTGGTGACGTTGGAATGGGGAATGATCACCCCCTGCTCGCCGGTCAGGCCGCGCGCCTCGCACAGGCGGAAGAAGCCTTCGATCTTCTCGTTGACCCCACCGACCGCCTGCACCTCGCCGAACTGGTTGATCGAACCGGTGATGGCGAAGCACTGCTTGAGCGGAGTACGTGACAGGGCCGAGATCAGGGTACAGACCTCGCCGAGCGATGCGCTGTCGCCATCGACATAACCGTAGGACTGTTCCAGGGCGATGCTGGCGGAGATCTCCAGGGGGAACTCCTGGGCATAACGGCTGCCCAGGTAGCCGGTGAGGATCATCACGCCCTTGGAGTGGATCGGCTGCCCCAGGTTGACCTCGCGCTCGATATCGACAATGCCGCTGCCGCCCGGGTAAACCGTGGCGGAGATACGTGCCGGCACACCGAAGGCCGAGTCGCCCACTTCCAGCACGGTCAGGCCGTTGCACTTGCCCACCGCAGCGCCGGCGGTGTCGATCAGGATGATCCCGGCCAGCATATCGTCGATGATCCGCGCCGAGACACGGCCGGTGCGGGTGGCCTTGGCCTTGAGCGCCCGTTCGATATGACCGACATCGGTGTGCGGCTCGCCAGCCAGCTGGCGGATAAAGTCGGCCTCGCTGACCAGCTGGAACAGATCGCCGATCCGCGCCGACAGTCGCCCCTGGTGTTCGGCCAGGCGCGCACTGTAGGTGGCCACCCGGGCCACGGCCGCCGCGGTCATGGGCGCCATGCCCTCCTCCGAGGTGCGGGTTTTCATCAGCTGGGCAAACTGCTCCAGGCTGTCATCGACCAGGGGGATGTCCTCGTCGAAGTCCACCAACACGCGGAACATCTCCTGGAAGTCCGGGTCGAGGTCCTGCAGCGTGTAGTACAGCTGGCGCGAACCAATGATCACCACCTTGAGCTGCAGCGGGATGACCTGCGGACTAAGGGTCACGGTGGCGATACGGCCGAGGTCACCCAACGGCGACTCCATCTTCAGCTGACGCGAATGCAGGGCACGCTTGAGAGCCTCCCAGACAAAGGGCTCGCCAAGCATCTTCTCCGCCTCGAGGATCAGAAAGCCGCCGTTGGCCCGGTGCAGCGCACCCGGGCGCAGTTGCCGGTAACTGGTGTAGAGCGCGCCCTGATCGGAGTTGTACTCGATACGGCCGAACAGATTGTCGTAGGTCGGATGGGGTTCGAACACCACCGGTGCCCCCCCCTGGGCATGATGCTCGACCACCAGACTCGGGCAGTACTGCTCTTCCAGCAGCTTGCGCGTCTGCGCATCGGCCCGCTCGGCATCCACCAGTTGCTCGACCACGGTCTTCAGCAGGTTGACCTGCACCGCCTGCAGGTAGGCGCAAACCCCGGCGTTATCCGCGTACTTCTGCGACAGAGGGGCCAAAAGCGGCTGCAGGGCCAGGGTGATGGTTTCTTCATTGAGCTGACGCAGCTGGTTGCTCGACTCGCGCTTCCACTGCGGCAGGCTGGCCAACTCCTCGTTGAGGCGTTCCTCAAGGGCAGCGATATCGGCATGAAAGCGTTCGCGCTCGGCCTCCGGCAGCTGGGCGAATTCCGCCTCATCCAGGGCCTTGCCGTCGAGCATGGGGGTAAAGGCAATATTGCTGCTGTCGCGGTACAGGGCCACGCTCTTGTCCAGACACAGCCGTTCGATCACATCCAGGGCCTGGTCGTAGCGCTTGTTGAAGGCGCGGTCGATGGCGTTCTTCTTCTGCTGAAACGAGGGGTGCTCGAACACCGCCGGGAAGGTGGCCAGCAGGTTGTCGATCAGGCCATTGATATCGGCGATAAAGTCCCCGGCGCTGCCGGCCGGCAACTCCAGGGCGCGTGGCTCGCGGGGCTCGTCGAAATGGTTGACATAGACCCGGTCGGCCGGGGTCTGCAAACGCTTGGCCTCGGCCTTGTGGTAGCGCTTGACGAAGGAGAAGCGGCCGGTGCCCGGCTCGCCCATGACGAACACGTTATAGCCCGGGCGCGGCATCGCCACGCCGAACTGCAGGGCCTCTACCGCACGCTCCTGGCCAAGCACGCCGCGAAAGGGCTCCAGGTCATCGGTGGTGGTGAAGTTGAACTGCTCGGGGGAGAAGGGACGGGTCAGGGCATCGGGCGCCAGCCGCAGGTGGGCTGCAACGGAGTCAGGCATTGGAAATCCTTAAACGGGGGGCTGGGGAAATCATCGCCCCATCGCGGCCACACCACAAGCCGTAAGCTTGATCCCGGACAGGCGAATCACAGCGGATATGCCTTAAAGTGTGGTCGTCAGATCAGGAACTTGTCCCATGAGTCTATTTCAGGAAGTGGCCGTGCTGCTGGCCCTGTCCGCCCTGATGGGCGGGATCGCAGTCAAGCTGCGCCAACCCTTGATCATCGCCTATATCCTGGTCGGCATTCTGGCCGGTCCGGCGGTACTGAGTCTGAGCAGCGAAAACGCCCCCCTGGAGCTGCTGGCGGAAATCGGCATCACCGTTCTGCTGTTCGTGGTCGGTCTCAAGCTGGATATGCGCCTGGTCCGCACCCTGGGCCCGGTCGCTCTGGCCACCGGTCTGGGCCAGCTGAGTTTTACCATCGTCTTCGGTTTTATCCTCTGCTACCTGCTTGGCCTGGCGCCGCTGACCGCACTCTATGTGGCGGTGGCCCTGACCTTTTCCAGCACCATCATTATCGTCAAGCTGCTCTCGGACAAGGGCGAGATCGACTCGCTGCACGGGCGCATCGCCATGGGCTTTCTGATTGTGCAGGACATTGCCGTGGTGCTGGCCATGCTCGGCCTCAACCTCTACCAGCCCGGCAGTGACGAACAGCCAGGCCTGCACCCGCTGCTGCTGGCAGCCACCCTGCTGGGCAGCCTGGCCGGCCTGTTCCTGCTGATGCGCTATGTATTACCCAGGCTACTGGACAGCATGGCGCACTCACCGGAGTTGCTGATGCTGATGGCGGTGGCCTGGGGCATTCTGCTGGCCGCCGGAGCCGACAGCCTGGGCCTATCCAAGGAAATCGGCGCATTCCTCGCCGGCTTCTCCCTGGCCTCCACGTCCCTGCGCGAGGCAGTGGCCAGCCGCCTGACCAGCCTGCGCGACTTTCTGCTGCTGTTCTTCTTCCTGCACCTGGGCCTGCAGCTGGACTTCGCCCATATCCACGGGCAGATCGGCAGCGCCCTGCTGCTGTCGGCCTTCGTGCTGATCGGCAATCCGCTGATCGTCATGGCCATCATGGGCTGGATGGGCTATCGCAAGCGCACCGGGTTTATGGCCGGCCTGACCGTGGCACAGATCAGCGAGTTTTCCATCATCTTCGTCGCCATGGGCATCGGCCTGGGCCATGTCGGCCCGGATGCCCTGGGCCTGACCACCCTGGTGGGGCTCATCACCATCACCCTGTCGACCTATATGATTCTCTATGCCCAGACGCTGTTCGACCGTCTGACACCCTGGCTGGGACTCTTCGAGCGGCAGATTCCCCATCGGGAGAATGCCAACGACAGCGCCCCGCAGAACACTGCCGCCGACGTCATCCTCTACGGCATGGGCCGCTACGGGCGCCAGCTGGCTCTTCAACTGGAAGCAGGCGGCTTGCGCGTACTGGGGGTGGACTTCGACCCCGGCGCATTGGCAGAGGCGCGCCATGAGGGGCTCAGTGCCTGCTACGGCGATGCCGAAGACAGCGATTTTCTCGAGCACCTGCCACTGATTCAGGCCCGGGCGATGATCAGCACCATCCCTCAGCGCGAGGTCAACGCCATCCTGTTACGAGCCCTGCGCAGCAATGGCTTCAAGGGCAAGATCACCCTCAGTGCCTTCCGTACCGGTGATGCCGAAGCCCTGGAAAGCGCCGGCGCCGCCAGCGTGCTGCGGCCCTATAGCGATGCGGCGGAAACGGCGGCCAGGCGCCTGCTGGGGGAAATTCGCGAGCGCTGATCCGCAATGGGAGCAGCGCAAGACCGCTCTGCACAAAGCGTTCAGCCCTGCTCGGCCAGATCGGCGCAGCCCAGGCAGTACTCGGTGGCCGGCATGGCCTGCAGGCGCGCCGGATTGATTGCCTCACCACAGCGCAGACAGAGACCGTACTGCCCTTCAGCCAATCGCAACTTGGCCAAACCCACCTGGCGCATGCCGGCTTCGGCTTCGGCCAACAGGGCTTCGAGCACCTCATCGTTCTGTCGCTGGCTGGCCTGCTCAGCAAAGTCGGGGGAATGGCTGCGGGCCAGATCCTGGCGAATGGCATTGGCGCGGGCGCTGTATTCGTTAAGCAGGGTGTAAAGCGCAGCGTGGGGATCAAAGACCGTCATGTTGAAAATCCTCGAAAACTCACCTACCAGTGTGGCGCGTGCAGTGGTTTTGACACTGATGCCGGTCAGTAATTCTGTAAGATTTCTTCTCACATGCCGCTCGCCAGGCACCCGTACAGATGATCGGCGGCCTTTTCAATCTCGTTAGCCGCGGCCCTGGGCTGACCGCCATAAATGGCAGGCAATAAAAAACGGAGCCTTGCGGCTCCGTTCTGGTTTACTGCGCCAGCTTCTTGTAGCGCACTCGGTGCGGCTGGCTGGCCGCATCGCCCAGGCGCTTCTTGCGGTCGGCTTCGTACTCGGTGTAGTTGCCCTCGAAGAACACCACGCTGCCATCGTCCTCGTAGGAGAGGATGTGGGTGGCCACGCGGTCGAGGAACCAGCGGTCGTGGGAGATCACGATGGCGGCGCCGGGGAAGTCCAGCAGCGCCTCTTCCAGGGAGCGCAGGGTTTCCACGTCGAGGTCGTTGGAGGGTTCGTCCAGCAGCAGCACGTTGGCGCCCTGTTTCAGGGTCAGGGCCAGGTGCAGACGGCCGCGCTCACCGCCGGAGAGGTCCTTGACGAACTTCTGCTGGTCGCCGCCCTTGAAATTGAAGCGGCCGACATAGCCGCGTGACGGCACCTCGTAGTTGCCGATCTTGATCATGTCGAAACCGTCGGACACCGCTTCCCACACGGTCTTGCTGCCGTCCAGGTCGTCGCGACTCTGGTCCACGCAGGCCAGCTGCACGGTATCGCCAATCTCGATGCTGCCCGCATCCGGGGTTTCCTTGCCCATCAGCATGCGGAACAGGGTCGACTTGCCGGCGCCGTTACCGCCGATCACGCCGACGATGGCGCCCTTGGGCATGCTGAAGCTGAGGTTGTCGATCAGCAGGCGGTCGCCATAGCCCTTGCTGACATTCTTGAACTCGATGACCTTGTCACCCAAACGCGGGCCGGCCGGGATATAGATCTCGTTGGTCTCGGCGCGTTTCTGGAACTCCTGCGACTGCATCTCCTCGAAGCGCTGCAGACGGGCCTTGGACTTGGACTGACGGGCCTTGGCGCCCTTGCGCACCCACTCCAGTTCGTCCTTCATGGCCTTCTCGTGAGCCGACTGCTGCTTGGATTCCTGGGCCAGACGCTCGGACTTGGCCTCCAGCCAGCCGGAGTAGTTGCCCTCGTAGGGGATGCCGGCACCGCGGTCCAGCTCGAGGATCCAGCCGGCGACGTTGTCGAGGAAATAGCGGTCGTGGGTGATCGCCACCACGGTGCCGTGGAAGTCGTGAAGGAAGCGCTCCAGCCAGGCCACCGAGTCGGCGTCCAGGTGGTTGGTCGGCTCGTCCAGCAGGAGCATGTCCGGCGCCGACAGCAGCAAACGGCAGAGCGCCACGCGGCGCTTCTCGCCACCGGAGAGCACGGCCACCTTGGCGTCCCAGGGCGGCAGGCGCAGGGCGTCGGCGGCCACTTCCAGCTGGCGCTCGAGGTTGTGGCCGTCGGCGGCCTGGAGGATGGCCTC
>JBFHPI010000204.1:0-6079 GCA_041592855.1 Pseudomonas sp. | reverse complement strand
TGGGCGTTGCCATCGATCGCGTCAACGTCAAGGCCACCACCACCGAGAAGCTCGGTTTTACCGGGCGCGAAGAAGGTATTGCCGTGCACGCCGTTGCGCTATTGGTCGCCCGATGAACGAGCTGGAGTTGTTGGGCCCGCGTGCCCATGGCGAGCCCTGCGGCACTGCGGTACTCAAGGCGGTGGCGGAGGATTTCCAGGTCGACGAAGTGCTGGATATCCCCCTTGCCGGCGAGGGCGAACACCTCTGGCTGTGGGTGGAGAAGCGCGAGCTGAATACCGAAGAAGCGGCCAAACGCATCGCCCGCGCCGCCGGTGTGCCGCTGCGCCTGATCAGCTATGCCGGGCTTAAGGATCGTCAGGCCCTGACCCGTCAGTGGTTCAGCCTGCACCTGCCGGGCAAGGCCAATCCCGATCTCAGCGCGGCCGAGGATGGCAGCCTGCGCATCCTCAAACAGCTGCGCCATAGCCGCAAACTGCAGCGCGGCGCCCATGCGGCCAACGGTTTTACCCTGCGCCTGACTCAGCTGGTGGCGGATCATGAGGCACTGGATCAACGCCTGACGCAGATCGCCGCCCAGGGCGTTCCCAACTATTACGGTTTGCAGCGCTTTGGTCATGACGGGGGCAACCTGGCCCATGCCCGCCACTGCGCGGCGAACAAGAGCCTGCCGGACAAGCGCAATGTGCGCTCGCGGCTGCTTTCGGCGGCGCGCAGTTACCTGTTCAATCGGGTGCTGGCCGAGCGGGTGGCCACCGGTACCTGGAATCAGGCGCTTCCGGGCGATCTGCTGGCCTTTACCGATAGCCGCAGCTTCTTTGCCGCCGGTGAGGCGCAGTGCCAGGACCCGCGCCTGGCTATCCTCGATCTGCATCCCACCGGGCCTCTGTGGGGCGCGGGCGCCTCGACGGCTGAAGGCGTGGCCCAGGCGCTGGAGCAGGTTCTGGCCGGGCGCGAAAGTGTCCTGGTCGACTGGTTGGCAGAAGCGGGCATGACGCACGAACGGCGCATCCTGCGCCTCCCCATCGGCGGCCTGTCGTGGCATTATCCCGAGCCTGACATTCTGCAACTGGAATTCGTCCTGCCGGCTGGATGCTTTGCCACCGTCTTGGTGCGTGAGCTCGTCGATCTGTTGCCGGCAGGGCAGACGGACAACCCATGCGTATTCTGATTTCCAATGATGACGGCGTGGCCGCACCTGGCCTGGCCGCGCTGCATGATGCACTGAGCGATTATGCCGAGTGCACGGTGATCGCCCCCGATCAGGACAAGAGCGGCGCCAGCAGTTCGCTGACCCTCGATCGTCCGCTGCACCCGAGCATCCTGCCCAATGGCTATATCAGCCTGAACGGTACGCCGACCGACTGCGTGCATCTGGGCCTCAATGGCCTGCTGCCGCAGGTGGCGGACCTGGTGGTGTCGGGTATCAATCTGGGCGCCAACCTGGGTGATGACGTGCTCTATTCCGGCACGGTGGCCGCGGCCCTCGAAGGACGCTTCCTGGCGCGTCCGGCATTCGCCTTCTCGTTGCTGTCGCGCCTGCCGGACAATCTGCCGACTGCCGCCTATTTTGCCCGCAAGCTGGTGGAGGCCCATGAAAGCCTCGATCTGCCGCCGCGCACCGTGCTCAACGTGAACATCCCCAACCTGCCGCTTGAGCATATCCGCGGCATCCAGCTGACTCGCCTGGGTCATCGTGCCCGCGCCGCCGCGCCGGTCAAGGTGGTCAACCCGCGGGGCAAGGAGGGCTACTGGATTTCGGTGGCCGGAGACGCCGAGGACGGCGGCCCGGGGACGGATTTCCATGCGGTGATGCAGGGCTATGTCTCGGTCACCCCGCTGCAGCTTGACCGCACCTTTCAGGAAGGTCTGAACCGCCTGCAACCCTGGCTGGAGGCTTTGCTGTGATGCGCCGTGAGCAGGACGAACTGCAGCATCGGGGGATCGGCATGACCTCGCAGCGCACCCGCGAGCGCCTGATCCAGCGCCTGTACGAAGAAGGGTTGTCCAACGCCCATGTGCTGGAAACCATTCGCCGCACACCGCGTCACCTGTTTGTCGACGAGGCGCTGGCCCATCGCGCTTATGAGGACACCGCGCTGCCCATCGGCAATAACCAGACTATCTCCCAGCCCTACATGGTGGCGCGCATGAGCGAGCTGCTGCTGGCGGCCGGTCCCCTGGACAAGGTGCTGGAAATCGGCACCGGTTCGGGCTATCAGACCGCGATTCTGGCCCAGCTGGTGGAGCGGGTGTTTACCGTGGAGCGTATCCAGAGCCTGCAGGACAAGGCCAAGGAGCGCCTGGCTCAACTCAACCTGCGCAATGTGGTGTTCCGCTGGGGCGATGGCTGGGAAGGCTGGAACGCCCTGGGACCCTATAACGGAATTATCGTCACCGCCGCGGCAGCCGAGGTGCCCCAGGCGCTGCTGGAGCAGCTGGCTCTCGGTGGCCGTCTGGTGATTCCGGTCGGCGCGGGGGCGGTGCAGGAGTTGCTGCTGATTGTGCGTGAGGAGGACGGCTTCTCCCGCCAAGTGCTGGACGCGGTGCGCTTCGTGCCTCTGCTCAACGGCCCCCTGGCCTGATTTCAGCTGATACGGATGGAACCATGAAGAAGTATTTTCTGCTCTATGGCAAAGGCCTGGCCATGGGCGCGGCCGATGTCGTGCCTGGCGTGTCCGGCGGCACCGTGGCCTTTATCACCGGTATCTATGACGAACTGCTGCGCTCCATTGCCAGCATTCCGGCCGCAGCGCTTATGCTGTTGCGCGGGCGCATTGTCGATGCCTGGCGCGCGGCCAACGCCACCTTTCTGCTTGTGCTGCTGCTGGGTATCCTCACCAGCGTGCTCAGCCTGGCGCGGTTGATCACTTATCTGCTGGACGAGCATCCGATACCGGTCTGGTCATTCTTCTTCGGTCTGATTCTGGTGTCGTCCCATCTGGTGGCCAAGGAAATCCAGCGCTGGAACTGGAGCCGGGGTCTGAGCTTTGTCCTCGGTGCCGGCTTTGCCTACTGGATTACCGTAGCCGCGCCGGTGCAGCTGGGCAGTGATCCGCTCAGCCTGTTTCTGGCCGGCGCCATTGCCATCTGCGCCATGATCCTGCCGGGTATCTCCGGTAGTTTTATCCTGGTGCTGCTGGGGTTGTATGCCGTGGTGCTGGGGGCGGTGAAAAGTCTGGATGTGCTGCTCCTGGTGATCTTTGCCAGTGGCTGCCTGGTTGGCCTGATCTGCTTTGCCAGTCTGCTGCGCTGGCTGCTGGTGCGTTGGCGTGATCTGAGCCTGGCCTTTCTCACCGGCCTGATGCTGGGCTCGCTGAACAAGATCTGGCCCTGGAAGGAGACCCTGACCTGGCGCACCGATCGCCATGGCGAGCAGCTACCCATGCTCCAGGCCAACCTGCTGCCAGGGCGTTTTGCCGAAGTCAGCGGCCAGGATCCGCAGTTGCTGCTGGCCATTGCGCTGGCTCTGGGGGGCGTTGCTCTGGTGCTGGGGCTGCAATGGCTGGCCGGGCGTCACCAATCCGATGCCGATGGCGTACAGTAAGTGCGGCACAATGACGGTCTTATCGCCAGGCGTGGGGAAATTCCGGTGAGTTCTCGGGGAATGCAAATGGGCATAGGCTTTGGCAAGGTTGCACCTGCGTTCGTGGCGCTGCTGTGCATGGCTGTAATGGCCGGCTGCGCCAGCCCGCCTCCGGGCGGTGTGCAGGTGGTTGATCGCAGCGGCAATCGTCCGGTTGCCAGTGTTGCCCAGTCGCGTCAGCCGGTTACGTCCGGGCAGTATGTGGTGCGGCGCGGCGACACCCTGTACTCCATCGCCTTTCGTTTCGGTTGGGACTGGAAGGCCCTGGCGGCTCGCAATGGCATTGTGGAGCCCTACCTGATCCGTGTCGGGCAGATTATTCGTTTCGATGGCCCTCAGCCGACGCGGCCTGCCCAGGTGGCCAGTGCCCCTGTGCCCGCTCCGGCGCCAGCCCCACGCCCCATTCAGACGCCGCAGCCGGTTGCCAAACAGCCTCCTCCCGCACCGATCAGAACATCGCCAGCCAGCACGCCTCAGGTGCCCGTGCAGCGTTCGGCAAGCGGCTGGATATGGCCTGTACAGGGCGCGGTGATCAGCCGATTTTCCTCAAACGGTAGTTTGAATAAAGGCATTGATATCGCCGGTGAATTGGGCCAGCCTGTTTCTGCTGCGTCTGATGGGTCGGTGGTGTACGCCGGGAGTGGTTTACGGGGCTACGGCGAGTTGCTGATCATCAAGCATAGCGATACCTATGTAAGCGCCTACGGGCATAACCGCAGGTTGTTGGTGCAGGAGGGGCAAAAGGTCAAGGCCGGGCAAACCATTGCTGAGATGGGCTCCACGGGTACTGATCGGGTGAAGCTGCACTTCGAAATTCGCCGTCAGGGGAAACCCGTCGATCCACTGCAATACCTGCCGCGCCGCTGACCCTTGCAGAGCCTGTTCCTTCACATAGGGGAACGGGCTCGGTGTTGCCAGGGAATTGGTCACGCTTGAGCTTGCTGTCGAACTCAGCAAGGAATAACAACAATGGCTCTCACTAAAAAAGAAGCGCCGGAGTTTGACGTCGACGATGAAGTGCTCCTGATGGAGCCGGGTATCATTTTTGACGAAGACTCAAGCGATGAAGCACCTGCTTCTCGCACTAAGACCAAGACCGCGAGCAGCAGCACCAAGCAGCACAAATACATCGACTACACCCGGGCACTGGATGCCACACAGCTGTACCTCAACGAAATCGGTTTCTCCCCCCTCCTGACCCCCGAAGAAGAAGTCCATTTTGCCCGTCTGGCGCAAAAGGGTGACCCTGCGGGCCGCAAACGTATGATCGAAAGCAATCTGCGTCTGGTGGTCAAGATTGCTCGTCGTTACGTCAACCGCGGCTTGTCTCTGCTGGATCTGATCGAAGAGGGCAACCTGGGCCTGATTCGTGCGGTGGAGAAGTTCGACCCCGAGCGCGGTTTCCGCTTCTCAACCTACGCCACTTGGTGGATTCGGCAGACCATCGAGCGGGCGATCATGAATCAGACCCGCACCATTCGCCTGCCCATCCATGTGGTCAAGGAGCTCAACGTGTATCTGCGGGCGGCCCGTGAGCTGACCCAGAAGCTCGACCATGAGCCGTCCGCTGAAGAGATCGCCAATCTGCTGGAAAAACCTGTGGGTGAGGTCAAGCGCATGCTTGGTCTTAACGAGCGGGTCTCTTCGGTGGACGTTTCCCTTGGCAAGGACTCGGACAAGACCCTGCTCGATACCCTGACCGATGATCGCCCCACCGACCCCTGCGAGTTGCTGCAGGACGATGATCTGTCCCAGAGCATTGATCAGTGGCTGGGCGAGCTTACCGAGAAACAGCGCGAGGTGGTGATCCGCCGCTTTGGCCTGCGCGGCCACGAAAGCTGCACCCTGGAAGAGGTGGGACAGGAGATTGGCCTGACCCGCGAGCGCGTGCGGCAGATTCAGGTGGAAGCGCTCAAGCGCCTGCGCGAGATACTTGAAAGCAATGGGCTGTCCAGCGACTCACTGTTCCAGTAACCAGGGGTTGCCCAGCCAAACCCGGCCTAGGCCGGGTTTTCTCTGTCTGGCTTTTAGCCAACGAGAATGGTTTTCGGTGATTATCTTTGTGCGGGTTTGTAAGCCATTGCTTACAAGGTGCGTAAGCCTATGGCGAGCGGGTAGGCCGGAAACTGGCGTTCTTCTCTGTGGGCTGGTTTTCAATCCATTGATATATATGACTTTTATATTTTCGTGTGAGGTTATCCCTGGCATCCAAGGGCATTCTGCCAGCCTTGAACCTGAGCCCGAGCGCGCTAACATTGCACCTGTGCCTAGGGACAAGCACAGATTGCCAGGACGGCAGTCAGGAACCTCGCAGGATGCGAGTCATCAGGATGATGAGCAGGAAATAGAGGGAGTAGGGACAAAAGAGTGGGCGGCGCAAGCCGCCCCTTTTTTTGCCTGCGATTTACCTGCTCCAATAAAAAAGACCCGCACTGGGCGGGTCTTGGTCGTGCGATCTGGCGTCTAGCGTTCCAGATACTGCAGCTTGTCCTT
>JBFHPI010000203.1:0-6080 GCA_041592855.1 Pseudomonas sp. | reverse complement strand
CGCTGAGCAGCACGCCCGAGGATTCCTTCACCGCGCTACCCAGGTCGCGCAGCTTCATGCCATGCAGGAAGAAGGTGGCGATGACCACGGCCACTAGAATCCCGCCCGGCAGGTACAGGGGCATAAAGTTGGCGCTGACGCCGGTTTCGCCCAGCAGATCGGGGAAGTTGACCACCACGGCCTTGAGCGCATTGCCCACCTCCGGCACCACCCGGCTGATCACCAGCAGGGCACCCACCAGCACATAGGGCAACCAGGCACGCAGGGTGCTCATGGGCTTGGCGGTGAGATCTTCCAGCTTCATTTCCACAGTGCCCAGCCACTCGCTCGGCCACTGGTCCGCCGGGGCGAAGTCCCAGGCCTTTTTCGGCACCAGAAAGCCCAGGCGGGCGGCGCTGGTAACGATGGCCAGGCCGATCAGGCCGCCCGCCAGGGAGGGGAACTCGGGGCCGAGGAATACGCCAGTGGCTGCGTAGGGGATAACGAAGGCCAGACCGGCGAAAATCGCGAAGGGCAGCACTTCAAGGCCGGCCTTCCAGCTTTTCTCGGCGCCGAAGAAGCGCGTCAGCATCATCGCCATCACCAGGGGCATGACCACACCGACGGTGGCATGGATGATCGCCACTTCACTGGTGATCAGCTGCAGGAACTGCGCCCAGGACGAACCCTGTTCCACCAGCTGTGCGCCGATGGTGGCGGTATCCAGGCCACTGTTGACCCCGACGATGATCGGCGTGCCCACCGCACCGAAGGATACCGGCGTGCTCTGTACCAGCATGCCCATCAGCACGGCCGCCATGGCCGGGAAGCCGATGGCCACCAGCAGCGGCGCGGCGATGGCCGCCGGGGTGCCGAAACCGGAGGCACCCTCGATAAAGCAGCCGAACAGCCAGGCGATGATGATGGCCTGGATGCGCCGATCCGGGCTGATGGTGGTAAAGCCGGCGCGGATCGCGGTGATGCCGCCGGAATGCTTGAGGGTGTTGAGCAGCAAAATGGCGCCGAAGATGATCCACAGCAGGCCCAGGGTGATCAGCAATCCCTGGACGGTGGAGGCCAGTACCCGGTTGAAACTCATGTCCCAGGCGAACAAACCGACGCCAGCGGTGAGCAGGTAGACCAGCGGCATGGCGCGCTTGGCCGGCCAGCGCAGACCAACCAGCAGGATGGCGGCGAGCAGAATGGGTGAGAAAGCGAGTAGTGCGAGCAGACCCGAAGACATGGCGGTTTCTCCTTAGCGATGCGCGCAGCGCGCAGGGGTGGAGGGACGCAGCGGGGTGCGGATAAGGCAGGGTTGAACCGGCATGTCGGGAACCTCGTGAGCTTCTTGGAATTGTTTTATGGTTTAATTGGTAATACCAATATACAAACTAGCCTGCTCAGGGTAGAAGTGCAGTCGCCGAGCTGTCAATTGCCGTGCTTACGACTTTGGTCGAGTACGCTTAGGTTGTAAGGGCTGGAGGCGCGCTATAGGCTTGTTTGGATGGGGCCGAAAGGCCCAGGTTAGGTGGTCAAACCAGTGGGGTAGGGGTTATGGAAGTGGGCCAGGTGCGCCAGCGCCGTTTGTCGGACGATATCGTCAGTCAGCTGGAGACCATGATTCTCGAAGGCACGCTGAAGGCCGGCGAGCGCCTGCCGGCCGAGCGGGTGCTGGCCGAGCAGTTCGGTGTGTCGCGGCCTTCATTGCGTGAGGCGATCCAGAAGCTGGCGGCCCGTGGCTTGCTGGTCAGTCGCCAGGGCGGCGGCAATTATGTAGCCGAAACCCTGGGCTCGACCTTCAGCGACCCGCTGCTGCACCTGCTGGAAAGCAATCCAGAGGCGCAGCGCGATTTGCTGGAGTTTCGCCACACTTTGGAGGGCTCCTGCGCTTACTACGCCGCCCAGCGCGCCACCGAGCCGGATCGTCAGCGCCTGAGCGAGGCCTTCGCCCGCCTGCAGGACTGCTACAGCCGTGGCGGCAAGGTGACCCGGGCCGAGGAGGGCGTGGCCGATGCCAATTTCCACCTGGCCATCGCCGAAGCCAGCCACAACGCCGTGCTGCTGCACACCATCCGCGGGCTGTTCGACCTGCTCAAGCGCAACGTGGTGACCAATATCGGCGGCATGTATGCCCAGCGCGACGAAACCCGCGACCGCCTGATCGAACAGCATCGAGCCTTGTTCGAGGCGATCATGGACGGCCGCGCCGAAGAAGCCCGTGCCCTGTCCAACCGGCATATCGACTATGTGCAGGAGGTGCTGGCGGAGGTGCAGCAGCAGGCACGGCGGGAGGAGCGGGCGCAGCGCCGGGGAGCGGTCAAACCCTAGGGGGGCGCCATGCGTACCGCTGTGGTCGTTCAGGTATTCAGGTGCGCACGGCACACCCTACCTAGGTGTCAGTCGTCCTTGCCCTTGCTGCGCATGGCCCGTTGTACTTCACGGTTGGCGTCGCGTTCCTTCTCGACATGGCGCTTGTCGAAGTCCTTCTTGCCCTTGGCCAGGGCGATCTCGCACTTGACCAGGTGGGCCTTCCAGTACAGCGACAGGGCCACGCAGGTGTAGCCCTTCTGCTGCACGGCACCGAACAGTTTTTCCAGCTCGCGGCGGTTGAGCAGCAGCTTACGGGTGCGCGTGGGGTCGGCGATGACGTGGGTGCTGGCGGTCTTCAATGGGGTGATGTGGCAGCCCATCAGCCAGGCTTCGTCGTCCTTGAGCAGCACATAGCTGTCCACCAGCTGCGCCTTGCCGGCGCGCAGGCTCTTCACTTCCCAGCCGGACAGGGCCAGGCCCGCCTCGAACTTGGATTCGACGAAATAGTCGTGCAGCGCCTTCTTGTTCAGCGCGATATTGCCTTGTGGGTGTTTCTTTTGTTTAGCCATAGGGCGCGCATTATAGGGAGTCGCGCGGGCGGACGCCATGCGCGCAGCCTGCTAAAAACGCGACAGGCGGCGGTATTGCGGTTGAGCCGCTGCGGCGAATCTTCGACAATGCGCGATCTTTTTTCTTTGAAGGCGAGCGAGCCAGCATGGCGAACGACAAGGTCTCGATTCACGGCGCCTGGGCCAGCCGTTGGGTGTTTATCCTGGCGGCCACCGGTTCGGCGGTGGGCCTGGGCAATATCTGGAAGTTTCCCTATATGACCGGGGTCTACGGCGGGGGTGCCTTCGTTGCCATGTACCTGCTGTGCATCGCCCTGGTCGGGGTGCCGATCATGCTGGCGGAAACCCTGGTCGGTCGTCGCGGCCGGCAGAGCCCGGTGAATGCCATGAAGAGCCTGGCCATCGAGGCCGGCGCCTCCAAACACTGGTCCCTGGCGGCGCTGATGGGCATGGTCGCGGCGCTGTTGATTCTGTCTTTCTACAGCGTGGTGGCCGGCTGGTCGCTGGACTATATCCTCGGCATGGGACGTGGCGACTTTACCGGCGTGACAGCCGATGGCGCCGGTGCCGCCTTCGGTGGGCTGACCTCCGATCCCTGGCGCCTGACCCTGTGGCATAGCCTGTTTATGCTGGTCACCGCTTTCGTCATCGCCAAGGGGGTGGTGGCCGGCCTTGAGCGCAGCCTGCGCATCATGATGCCGCTGCTGTTCGTCCTGCTGCTGGTGCTGCTGGGCTATAGCCTGAGCACCGGGCACTTTATGCAGGGTTTCGATTTCCTCTTCCATTTCGACCCGAGCAAGGTGCAGGACGGCATTCTCGCCGCCATGGGCCATGCCTTCTTTACCCTGAGCGTGGGCGTTGGTTCGATCATGGTTTACGGCGCCTATATGCCCAAGCGGGCTTCCATCGGCGCCACCGTGCTTACGGTTGGTCTGCTCGATACCCTGGTGGCGCTGACCGCGGGGCTGGCGCTGTTTCCCATCGTTTTTGCCGCGGGCCTGGAGCCGGGCGGTGGCCCGGGACTGATGTTTGTCACCCTGCCGATTGCCTTCGGCAATATCGCCTTCGGCCAGATCATGGGTTTGATCTTCTTTGTGCTGGTGGCGGTGGCGGCCTGGAGTTCATCGATTTCCATGCTGGAGCCGGCGGTGGCCTACTTTGTCGAGAAGAGCGGGCGCAGCCGGGTGCTGGTGACCGCCGTGCTGGCCCTGCTGTGCTGGCTGGTCGGCATGGGTACGGTGTTGTCCTTCAACCTGTGGGCCGAGGCCAAGTTCTTCGTCTTCGCCGAGGATGGCTTCCATCTGCTGCAGTGGGGCGCCGAGGGCGGCAAGACCTTCTTCGACAGCATCGATTACCTGACCAGTCGCATCATGCTGCCCCTGGGCGGTCTGGCCTTCGCCCTGTTCGCCGGTTGGGTGATGGGCCGCGACAGCGTTCGTGATGAGCTGTCGATCAAGAGCCCGCTGCTGTTCAATCTGGTTTACTGGCTGGTGCGCGTGGTGGCGCCGGTGGGCGTGCTGATCGTGTTTGTTGCCGAGCTGAGCAAATGAGGGCGGTGGTTGGAGTGATAAGCCGATGAGTACCCATATTCAGCGTTCGGCCCTGCTGCCCTATCCGGCCCAGGCGCTGTTCGATCTGGTCAATGATGTGGCCAGTTATCCGGATTTTCTGCCCTGGTGTGCGGCCAGCGAGGTGCTGGAGGTCAGCGAGACCCATATGCGTGCCAGTCTGTCGGTGGCCAAGGGCGGCTTGCGTCAGCGCTTTGTCACGCGCAATACCCTGGTGCCCGGTGAAATGATCCGGCTCAGCCTTGAGGAGGGGCCCTTTTCCCAGCTGTCCGGGCATTGGGAATTCAAGGCTCTGGGGGACAAGGCCTGCAAGATCAGCCTGGACTTGACCTTCGACTATGCCGGGCCGCTGGTGCGTGCCACCCTCGGCCCACTGTTCAATCAGGCCACCAACACCCTGGTGGATGCCTTTTGTCAAAGAGCCAGGCAACTCTATGGATAAGCAGCCGATCGTGGTCGAGGTGGTGTATGCCCTGGCCGACAAACAAAAGCTTCTGCGTCTGTCCGTGCCTCGCGGCACCACGGTGCGTCAGGCGGCGCAGCTATCGGGTATGCAGCAGCACTTTCCCGATCTGGATCTGGATAACAGTCCCCTGGGGATTTTCGGCAAGGCGGTGGCCAAGCCCGAGGAGCGGGTGCTGGAGGATGGCGAGCGCGTGGAGATCTACCGGCCGCTGATCGCCGACCCCAAGGAGGTGCGCAAGCAGCGGGCGGCCAAGGCCAAGGCGCGAGCGGAGGATGACGCGGGCGTCTGAATCAGGGTTTGTCAGCACAACGAAAAAGCCCGACTCGCGTCGGGCTTTTTTGTGCCTGTTTACTGCGGCTCGGTATCGAGCGGCTCGGGTACCGGTACCGGCACCACTTCCACCTGATCCACCTCGCGCTGGATCTGCTCCAGCAGAGAGCCGGGTGCTGGGCGTTCTTCGACCCGCTGTGGGGTGCTGATTACGCTGCTTTCACCCTCGCCGAGGATGGCCTGATCGCGGCTGACGCCGGGCATAAAGTCACCTGACAGGCCTGCCAGTTGGTCGTTGCCGTCAAACATCAGGCTGATGCGTTCCTGCAGGCGCGTGCCGCCGCCCGGCTGGATGCTGTACAGGTAATCCCAGCGATTGGCGTGGAAGGTGTCGGTAATCAGCGGGTTGCCCATGATAAACCGCACTTGCCGGCGGGTCATTCCCGGGCGCAACTGGTCTATCATGTCCTGTGTCACGACATTGCCCTGTTGGATGTCGATTTTATAAACCCCGGGGAACGAACAACCGGCGAGTGCGATAAGCCCCGTAAAGGTGAGGCTGGTCAGCAAGAGCTTGGTTTTTTGCATCGGTGGGTGACTTCCACTATCTTGGCTGGGCAATTAGAACCCGGATCATACCCGCAATAAGGGAAGCTGCGAAGCCGCTTCCATGAGAAAGCAGACCATGGTTGAAAATAACGAACTACGTAAAGCTGGCCTGAAAGTAACTCTGCCCAGGGTCAAGATCCTGCAGATGCTCGATCATGCCGAGCAGCGCCATATGAGCGCCGAGGATGTCTACAAGTCCCTGATGGAAGCCGGTGATGACGTGGGGCTGGCCACTGTTTACCGGGTACTGACCCAGTTCGAGGCCGCCGGCCTGGTGGTGCGCCACAACTTCGACGGCGGTCATGCGGT
>JBFHPI010000202.1:0-6090 GCA_041592855.1 Pseudomonas sp. | reverse complement strand
TGGCCCCTGGGCGCTCCTAAATCAATAACGAGTGCAGCCAAAGGCTGCTGGCAAAAGGAGCCAAGATGACCCCTGGTGAACTGCTGCTCGAGGGCGTCGAACTTATGATGTTCGGCTTGGGCTTCGTGTTTCTCTTCCTGGTGTTGCTGGTTGGGATGATTCGCGTGATGTCGCGGATGATCGAGCTCTTCGCAGCAAAAGCGCCGGTACCCGTTAATGCGCCATCGGCAGCTAAACCGGTCAGCCAAGAGCCGGATGCCGATACCTTGGCCGCCATTCAATCTGCCATACATCAGCACCGCGTTCGTCGCGGTTGATCAGGTTCTAGAGGGAGCACCTGTATGACTGCCGTTAAACAAGCACTCGGTATCACCGATGTGGTGCTGCGCGACGCTCACCAATCCATCCTGGCCACCCGTGTGCGATTGGAAGACATGCTGCCGATTGCGCCTAAGCTCGATCAGGTGGGCTTCTGGTCGGTGGAGTCCTGGGGTGGGGCGACATTCGATGCCTGTATCCGTTACCTGGGTGAAGACCCCTGGCATCGCATCCGTGAGCTGAAAAAGGCCATGCCCAACACCCGTCAGCAGATGCTGCTGCGCGGTCAGAACCTGTTGGGTTACCGTCACTACGCCGATGATGTGGTGGAAAAATTCGTTGAGCGGGCCGCCGTAAACGGCGTCGATGTGTTCCGCGTCTTCGACGCGATGAACGATCCGCGTAACCTGCAGACTGCTCTGCAGGCCGTCAAGAAGCAGGACAAGCACGCCCAGGGCACCATCTCATACACCACCAGCCCGGTGCATACCCTGGACATGTGGGTCGATCTGGCCAAGCAGATCGAAGACATGGGTGCCGACTCGGTGGCCATCAAGGACATGGCCGGTATTCTCACCCCCTATACCGCATTCGAACTGGTTTCGCGCCTCAAGGCCAGCCTGTCGATTCCGGTGCAGCTGCACTGTCACGCTACCGCGGGGCTGTCCAGTGCGGCCATTCTCAAGGCCGTGGAAGCGGGCGTAGATGCGGTGGATACGGCGATTTCATCGCTGTCGATGACCTACGGCCATTCACCAACCGAATCGGTGGTGGCCATGTTCCAGGGCACCGAGCGTGACACCGGTCTGGATCTGCAGCTGCTCGAAGAAATCGCCGCCTACTTCCGTGAAGTGCGGAAGAAATACGCCAAATTCGAGGGCAACCTCAAGGGCGTTGATTCGCGCATTCTGGTGGCCCAGGTGCCGGGCGGCATGCTGACCAATATGGAAAGCCAGCTGAAAGAGCAGGGCGCCCAGGACAAGTTTGACCAGGTGCTGGCCGAGATCCCGCGGGTGCGTGAAGACCTCGGCTTTATTCCGCTGGTGACCCCGACCTCGCAGATCGTCGGCACCCAGGCGGTGATCAACGTGCTGACCGGTGAGCGCTACAAATCCATCACCAAGGAAACCGCCGGCGTATTGAAGGGCGAGTACGGCGCAGCGCCCGCACCCTTCAACAAAGAGTTGCAGGCGCGTGTGCTGGATGGTGGCGAGGCCATTACCTGTCGTCCGGCGGATCTGCTCGACGCCGAGATGGGCAAGCTGACTGCCGAGCTCAAGGGCATTGCCCAGGAAAAGGGCATTCAACTGGCCGCCGATGAAATCGACGATGTGCTGACCTATGCCCTGTTTCCGCAGATCGGGCTGAAGTTTCTGGAAAACCGCGGTAATCCGGCGGCCTTCGAACCGGCTCCCAGCGGTAAGGACACAGCGCCCCGTGAAGCCGGCAAGCCCGAGGTCTACACCGTTGAAGTGAACGGCAAGTCTTTCGTGGTGCAGGTCAATGAAGGCGGCGATATCGAAGGCCTCAAGCCTGTCGGTGGCGTAGCGGGTGTGTCCCCTGCGGCGGCGCCGGTTGCCGTGGGTGGTGGCGAGCCCCAGGCCGCGCCGCTGGCCGGCAATATCTTCAAGGTGCTGGTGCAGCCGGGACAGGCGGTGGAGGAAGGTCAGCTGCTGATCATCCTCGAAGCCATGAAGATGGAAACCGAGATACGCGCGTTCAAGGCCGGCACCATTGGTGCAGTCAACGTCAAGGTCGGTGATGCGGTGGCGGTGGGCGACAGCCTGCTGACCATCGGCTAAGGGAGCGCGGTAATGGATAAGCTCCTTAAACTCTGGCAGAGCACGGGCTTGTACCACGTCGAGCCTGGTCAGCTGTTTATGATCGCGGTCTGCCTGGTGCTGATCTATCTGGCCATCAAGAAAGGCTTCGAGCCGCTGCTGCTGATTCCGATCGGCTTCGGTGGTTTGCTGGCCAATATTCCGGTGGCCAATATGGCGGAGGGTGCGGGCTTCCTGCACCTGATCTACGAGGTGGGCCTGCCTACCAGTATCTTCCCGCTGCTGATCTTCCTCGGCGTGGGGGCCATGACCGACTTCGGGCCAATGCTGGCCAACCCCAAGACCCTGCTACTCGGGGCCGCGGCGCAGTTCGGTATCTTCGGCACCCTGCTCGGTGCGCTGGCAATCACCGCCCTGGGCATTCCGGGTCTGGAGTTCACCCTGAAAGAGGCGGCGTCCATCGCTATTATCGGCGGGGCAGACGGTCCGACCTCTATCTTCGTGACGTCCAAGCTGGCGCCGGATCTGCTCGGCCCCATTGCGGTTGCGGCTTACGCCTACATGGCCCTGGTGCCGCTGCTGCAGCCACCGATCATGCGCGCCCTGACCACCAAGGAAGAACGTGCCATCGTGATGCAGCAGCTGCGTCCGGTGGGGCAGACCGAGAAGATCTTCTTCCCCATCGTGCTCTGTGTGCTGGTGGGCATGCTGCTGCCTGATGCGGCGCCGCTGATCGGTATGTTCGCCCTCGGCAACCTGCTGCGTGAAAGTGGTGTGGTCGAGCGTCTGGCCGACACCTCGCGCAATGCGCTAATCAATATCGTCACCATCTTCCTCGGCCTGACCGTGGGTTCCAAGCTGTCGGCGGATGCCTTCCTGCAGCTCAAGACCCTGGGCATTCTGGCGTTGGGCATGGTGGCCTTCTGCGCCGGTACCGCGGCCGGTGTGCTGATGGCCAAGCTGATGAATGTGTTCAGCAGCAACAAGGTCAATCCGCTGATTGGCTCGGCTGGTGTGTCGGCTGTGCCGATGGCGGCCCGGGTGTCGAACAAGGTGGGCCTGGAAGCCAATCCGCAGAACTTCCTGCTGATGCACGCCATGGGGCCCAACGTGGCCGGGGTAATCGGTTCGGCAGTGGCGGCGGGGGTGCTGCTCAACTTTGTCGGTTGATCGCTGCTGCTGGTAAAAAAACCGCCTCATCTGAGGCGGTTTTTTATGCGCTGATGTCAGGGCTGGTTATCGGCACATCTCCAGTGATGGCAGGTATAAAAAAGCCGTCCACTGGACGGCTTCGACTAAATCGCGCATACGGCAAAACCGGCCATATTGGCCGGTTCGCTTCAAGCTGACCTCAGGCTTCTTCGTTGGCCATCTCGGCGTCATGAGCAATCAATGCCACCAGGGCATTCTGCTGACGCCGGGACAGTTGGCGGAAGCGCTGCAGCAGTTCGCGTTCGTGCAGAGACAGCTCGGGGCTGTCCAGGCGCAGGTTCACCTCGTCACCCAGAGCACCTTCCTGCAGCATGCTTTGCTCCAGGCGGGCGATGATCTCCGAGTTCATGCTGCGGTGATGGTTGCGCGCGACATCCGCGATGCGCTCACGCATACCGTCAGGCAGGCGAACGACGAATTTGTCAGCGGTACGGCTGGAATAGAGTGCTTGTTTCATAGGGCGCGTACATTAAACCGGTTAGTTCAGGAAAGCGATACTGGCAATGAGCTATAGGATTGTCACCGGTTTGACCACCTTTAGCACTAACCGTTCAGCCAGAAAGCGACGTGTTATCTAAATGACCACAGGGTTTGTGAGGCGATAAATTGGCGCCAATCACGTGACGCAAATTCTGGTTGAGCTAGCGGCTTTTTGCCAGCACCGATTGTCAGAAATGCGCAGTGATAAACAAAACCCAGCCAGCGACCTGACCGCCGTAGAAAAAACTTCAAGCAATGGTCACTTAAACGTCATGGCTCATTAATTGGGCTGACACAGGATTTGCCTACCTTGGTCTACACCAGATGGCCGCGTGCCCTGGTGTAACCGCTTATAAAGGAGGCATTCCATGGGCGCAGTGATTCGGGTCGAGAAGCTCAACAAGACCTTTGGCCGCAAGCAGGCATTGTTCGATCTGGCGCTGTCCGTCGAGCCTGGTGAAATGGTGGCGTTGATCGGCGCTTCCGGTTCCGGCAAGTCGACCCTGCTGCGCCATGTCGCCGGTCTGGCCTGCTGCGACCGCACCGGTGGCGGCAGCATTGAGGTGCTGGGCAGTGAGGTGCAGGCTGCAGGTCGCCTGAATGGCGAAGTGCGTCGGCTGCGCGCCGATATCGGTTATATCTTCCAGCAGTTCAATCTGGTCGGCCGTCTCAGTGTGCTGCAGAACGTGCTGCTCGGTTGCCTGGGGCGCATGCCGCGCTGGCGCGGCAGTCTCGGCCTGTTCAGCGCCGAAGAAAAGCAGCGGGCGCTGCAGGCATTGGCCCGTGTTGGCCTGGCCGATCTGGCCGAGCAGCGCGCCTCGACCCTGTCCGGTGGTCAGCAGCAACGGGTGGCCATTGCCCGTGCCCTGTGCCAGCGCGCCAAGCTGATTCTGGCAGACGAGCCGATTGCCTCGCTGGACCCCGAGTCGGCGCGCAAGGTCATGCAGATTCTTGCCGACATCAGCCGTGAAGACGGCACCACCGTGGTGGTCACCCTGCATCAGGTTGATTACGCCATGCGCTATTGCCGGCGCGCCGTGGCCTTGAAAGCGGGGCGCATTCATTACGACGGCGCCGCCGCCGCGCTGCATCCCAACTTCTTGAACGATCTCTACGGTGCCGAGCTGCTGAACGAGCCGCAAACCGAGGAGACGCCGCGTCGTGCGCGTAAGCCTAAGGTGCCACTGAGCCTGGCCAAGGCCTGAGTGCCACACCGCTGTTTTTGCCAACCCCCGTATGCCCACCTGCACTAGGAGTGCTTTGCATGTTCAAGCGTATCAGTCGTGTTCTCGCGGTTTCCGCGCTGCTCACCAGTTCGGCTCTGGGCGTGGCCCAGGCCGCGGAACAGGAAATCAACTTCGGCATTATCTCCACCGAGTCCTCACAAAACCTCAAGACCATGTGGGACCCCTTTCTGGCCGATATGAGCCAGCAGACCGGTTTCAAGATCAACGCCTTCTTTGCCCCGGACTACGCCGGGATCATCCAGGGCATGCGCTTCGACAAGGTGGATGTGGCCTGGTACGGCAACAAGTCGGCCATGGAGGCGGTGGATCGCGCCGGCGGTGAAGTCTTCGCCCAGACCGTGGCCGCCGATGGTTCGCAGGGCTATTACAGCTTGATGGTGGCGCACAAGGACAGCCCGATCAATTCGATCGAGGACATGCTGAAAAATGCTTCGAGCCTGACCTTTGCCAACGGCGACCCCAACTCCACCTCGGGATATCTGGTACCGGGTTACTACGTGTTCGCCCAGAACAATGCCGACGCCAACAAAATCTTCAAGCGCGCGCTCAACGGCAGTCATGAGGTCAACGCCCTGTCGGTGGCCAACAAGCAGGTGGATGTCGGCACCTTCAACAGCGAAGGCATGCAGCGCCTGGAAGTGACTGCGCCGGACAAGGCCGCCCAGCTGAAAGTGATCTGGACCTCGCCGCTGATCCCGTCCGACCCGATGGTGTGGCGCAAGAACCTGGATGACGCCACCAAGGCCAAGCTGCGCGAGTTCTTTATGAGCTATGGCGATCAGCCGGCCGAACTGAAGGTGCTGGAAGGCCTGCAGTGGGCCAAGTTCAAAGCCTCCACCGATGATCAACTGCTGCCGATCCGTCAACTGGAGCTGTTCAAGCTGCGTACCGAGGTGGCCAACAACGACAAGCTCAAGGCTGAGGACAAGGCCGCCAAGCTCAAGGAGCTGGATGCCGAGCTGGCCAAGCTGGAAAAGCGCATGGCTGAAATTGCTCAGCAGAACCCTGCCAGCGCGGGTTAATCGCAGTGCTCGACCCGCCGCCTGCGGCGG
>JBFHPI010000201.1:0-6139 GCA_041592855.1 Pseudomonas sp. | reverse complement strand
GCTGGCCTACTCGGCTCGCAACCGTTCCGCCTCGATCCGTATCCCCTATGTGGCCAGCCCGAAAGCCCGTCGTATCGAAGCGCGCTTCCCGGATCCGGCAGCCAACCCCTACCTGGCCTTCGCTGCTCTGCTGATGGCCGGTATCGACGGTATCCAGAACAAGATCCACCCCGGCGATGCCGCCGACAAGAACCTGTACGACCTGCCGCCGGAAGAAGGCAAGCTGATCCCGCAGGTGTGTGGCAGCCTGAAAGAAGCCCTGGAAGAGCTGGACAAGGGCCGCGCCTTCCTGACCAAGGGCGGCGTGTTCTCCGACGACTTTATCGATGCCTACATCGAGCTGAAGTCCGAAGAGGAAATCAAGGTTCGCACCTTCGTACACCCGCTGGAATACGACCTGTACTACAGCGTCTAAGCCGGCTCGCAAGACAAAAGGCCACCTTCGGGTGGCCTTTTTGCGTTTGGGGGTTTGAATAGCTGGCCGCCTGCAGGAGCGGGCCACGCATATGATCGCGGCCAGGGGCCGCGCCTACACAACGGGCAGGGACAGCCAGGCATCTGTAGGGTGCGCCGCGCGCACCCTACACCCTCAGCGCCAGCTGGCCTGTACCGGCGCCAGGGGCTGCAGGCACTGGGTACTGGTGCCGGGCTGCAGATAGGGCGCCAGAATCGGCGCCATGCCCTTGAGCACCTGCACCGGCAGGGCCGAGGTAAAACGGAAGTTCTCGGCTTCGCGCCCCGGGACAAAGGCGGTCAGGGTGCCGTAATGCCGTGGACCCAGGTAGAAGACGAAGGTGGCGGTGCGGTTCATTGCCCGGGAGCTGAGCACCCGCCCGCCAGGCCCCACGGTTTCGATACGGTTATCGCCGGTGCCGGTCTTGCCCCCAACCTGCAACGTCTGGCCGTCGGGCAAGCTGAAGCTGCCTTGCAGGCGCCGCGCGGTGCCTCGCTCCACCACATCGGCCAGGGCGCTGCGCAGGGCCGCCGCCACTTCCGACTTCATCACCCGCTCACCGCGCAGCTGGGCGCGCTGGACCAGGGTCTCGTAGGGGGTATCGGCGGCAAAATGCAGCTGATCGATACGCACCGTGGGCTGGCGAATGCCGTCGTTCTGGATTATGCCCATCAGCTCGGCCAGAGCCGCCGGGCGATCCCCGGAACTGCCGATGGCAGTGGCCAGGGACGGCACCAGGTGGGCAAAGGGATAGCCCAGGTTTTGCCAACGCCGATGGATATCGAGGAAGGCCTCCACTTCCAGCATGATGCGGATACGGCTGTCACGGGCACTCTTGTGACGACTGCGAAACAGCCAACCATAGACCTCCTGACGCTCCTTCTGGCTGGCTGCCACGGCATCGCTGAAACTGGCCTGGGGTTGCTCGATCAGGTAGCCGAGCAGCCACAGCTCCAGAGGGTGAACCCGGGCGATATAGCCCTGGTCCGGCAGGCTGTAGGCGCCGGGGCCATGGTTCTTGTACAGATCGGCCACGGCCCTGTCGCTGAGGTTGGCCTGGGGCAGATGCTGGCGCAGGAAGGCAGCAAAACTGTCCAGATCGGCCTGGGGCATCAGGTAGCGATGCACCGCTGCCAGACGCACCGGGGTATGACGCAAGCCGCTGAGGAAGGTTTCCAGGCGTAACTGTTCGGGCTGCCCCTGGTACTTGCGCCAGAAACGCAGGAGAAAGGTGCGCCCTTCGCGGTCGGCGAAGTCGCGCAGGTAGGCCTGACGGCGGGGATCGCGGTCATCCTTGAGCAGCTCGGCGCTGCTCTGATAGGTGCTATAACGCACCAGATCGCGCATCAGGCGAACAAAGGGCAGGTTCAGCGACTCGCGCAGGGATTCGCGCAGGGTGGCGATACGCCCGTTGTCCTCGCGGCGGAAGTTGGAAAAGGTATGCAGGCCGCCACCGGTAAAGAAGCGCTCGGCCGGGCTGGCGGAATAGCGCCGTTCCAGGGCGGCATCAAGCATGCTGGTGAGCTCAGCACCTGGATTGGCCTGCAGGTAATCCACCGCCCAGCGGCTCAGGTTGTCCTGCCCCGCCACCTCAAGCTGGCGCAACTCGCTGGCATTCAAGCCGGCATAGCGCTCATGCAGCTCGGCGATCACCTCAAGGTAAGTGGCCAACACCCGCAGCTTGGCAGTGGAACCCAACTCCAGCTTGCTGCCCTCGTTGATGTCGAAGGGCTGGTCGGTGCTATCGGTCTGCACCCGTACCCGACTGCCACTGGGGGTGCGCTCAAACAGGGTAAAGCTGTAACGCACATCGGCGGTCTTCTCCGGCGACAGCAGGCGCTCGCCATACAGGCCGATCTGCCCGGCGAACTCCGGCTCTGCCAGGCGCTGCAGGTACTGACTGATCTCCTGCTGCAGCTCGTCATGCAGGGTACTGCTGGCGCTCAGGTCCAGACGATCGAGGTCATACAACGGCATGTTCAGGGTGCTGGACAGCCGTGAGCGCACCACACTGATACCCTTGTTGGCGTCCACCGGCTGCAGAGTGGGCTCCAGCTGCCAGTCGCGGTAGCTCAGAGGCTGAGCGAGGGCCGCATCACGCAAGGCGGCATCGATCAGGCCACCAGCGGCCAACAGGCGGATATGACTGTCCGTCAGCTCGGCCAGATCCTGCCGGCCCTGGGCCAGGTAATAGGAGGGCCGGCGCTGAGCGATCATCAGCGCCAGCACCTGGCGCAGGGCCAGACCGCGTTCGCTCAGGGGCGCTTCGGGAAAACGCTCGGCATCGAGCAACTGATTGACCCGCTCGAAGTCGGCGCCGAACCAGATCCGCAGACCGTCGGCCATACCATGCACCTCGCCATGGCCAGGGGCAGCGGATAACGGCACGCTGTTGAGGTAGTCCCGCACGATGCGCTCCCGTGCCTCGCGGGTATCCGGCCCGCCCTGGTAGGCGCGCACACTGGCCGAGACCATCTGCCGCAGTTTCTCGGCAGCGGACAGGGTCAGGCCATCCGGGGAATGGCGGTATTTTTCCAGCTGGGTGGCCAGGGTGCTGCCACCGGCCGACTGGTCCTGCATATCCAGCATTTTGCCGACCTGGGAAGCTGCCGCCATGATAAAGCGCGGCCAGTCCACTGCCGGATTGGCCTGGGGATAGGCAGGGTCGAGCAGATGACGGTTCTCGATAAACAGCAGGCTGCTGACCACCAGCGGCGGAATGTCGGAGAACGCCAGGTAACGCTGCTGCGGGTAGTGAAACTCATAAAAGGGCGTGCCGCGGCAATCGCTGATGCTGAGCCCGGTCTGGCTTTTCTCGACAAAGGGCGGAAAGAAACCGCGCCGGGTATAGTCGAGCAGCGCTGGCGAAAAACGGGCTTGCTGCTGCACGGCAAACCCCCGCGCCTGCAAGCGCTCCAGCATCATGGGCAGGTAGGTGTAGCCCTGACGCTTGTCGAAGGGGCCCTCCTTGGGGAACAGAATGGCGTCGCTAGGGCCGAGCTGCACCTGATAGGTCAGCGTGCTGGCATAGCGGCTGAACTCCTGGGCCTGCAGGCGCGAGGTACGCATTTCCTCGCGCACCAGCCAGGCGCCGACGGCCAGCAATACCAGTAACAGCAGCCAGGTCAGGCGCCACCAGCCGCGACGCTTACGCACCGGGGCTGGCACTTGCCCGCGCAAGGGCGCAGGCGTGAGATGGTCGGGGGATTGCCATGATGCGCCCATATTCAATTAGCCTGACTGCACTCATCCATAGGTTTGACAGGTTGTGAACACGCTCGTCGCACTGTGCCCAGCGCCTTGCATTTATCCCCGCAAGGCAGCGCTTAAGCTGCATTCTAGACTGCCGCAGCAACAGCCCAGCGAGGATTGCCTGGCAAACACGGAAAAATGTTAGGGTCTGCCAAAGCCCTGACACCAGCCCGCCGGGGGCAATGAGCACTTTCTCTCGCACAGGATCAGGCAAGACCGCCATGCAGCGTGATCACCGGGAACAACTCAAGCTTAGCTGGCAGGCCAATGCCGATGCCTGGACTGCCGCAGTGCGCGAACAACGTATCGAAAGTCGACGGCTGGTCACCGATGCCGCGATTATCCGCGCCATCCTGGCACTCAAGCCAAAGCGGGTGCTGGATCTGGGCTGCGGTGAAGGCTGGCTGTGCCGCGGCCTGAGCGAGCATGGCATCCAAACGGTGGGGGTCGATGCCTCGGCCCCGCTGATCGCCGCCGCGCAAAAGGCCGGCAACGCCCTCAGCCAGTACCGGGTCTGCGGCTATGCCGAATTGACCCAACAGGCCGAACAGCTCGGCCGTTTCGATGTATTGGTGTGCAACTTCGCCCTGTTCGATCAGGATCTGCAAGCAACCTTGCACAGCCTGCAGCAGCTGGTGAACGCCGATGGCCATCTGCTGATCCAGACCCTGCACCCCTGGCGCGCCTGCCAGGACGCCAGCTATCGCGACGGCTGGCGAGTGGAAACCTTCAGCGCGCTGGCCGAGGGTTTTGCCGAACCCATGCCCTGGTTCTTCCGCACCCTGGAGTCCTGGCTCGTCCTGCTCCAGGAAACCGGCTGGCGTCTGCACTGGCTGCAGGAACCCCTGCACCCGGAAAGCGAGCAGCCGGTCTCACTGCTGTTGCTGCTCAGCCCGGCGCAGCCCCTGCCAAACCGACAGAGTTGAACCAGTTGGTAGATACTGCGCTGTGACCTTGCCAGACGCGCCCACCAGTGCAAGGCTTAGCCCATCGCCATCGGAGACACCGGCCATGCGCCTTCTAGTTGTTTGCCTACTGATCAGCCTGGCTCTACCGGCCACGGCGCAGATCTACAAATACACCGACGCCCAGGGCAACACCGTGTTCACCGACCAGCCGCCGGAAGGCCAGGCCACGGAGAGCATCGAGCTGGCGCCGACCAACAGCGTCGATATGCAAGTCCCTGAGTTACCGCCCTCCAGTCCCGAACCGCAGACCAGCGAGGCGCCCTACAGCACCCTGCTGCTGACCGATATTCCCGATGATGCCGCCCTGCGCGCCAACAATGGCACCTTTAGCGTCGGCGTGCAGATCGAACCACGGCTGCGCCCCGGTCATCGCCTGCGCCTGCTGCTCGACGGCCAGCCCTATGGCCAGCCCAGCAATGTGCCACGCCTGCAGTTGACTGATATCGCCCGCGGCGAACACAGCCTGGCGGTGGAAGTGCTCAGCGGCGAGCAGCAGGTTCAGCAGAGCGCGGCCGTGACCTTTACCGTACAACGGGTGCATACCAGCAGTCCGGCCCTGCGTCCGCCACCCGCCCCAAAACCGGCGCCCTGACCCATGCGCAGCCTTCTGCTCAGCGCCCTGCTGCTGGGCCTGGCGTCATCCGCCGGTGCCCAGGTCTATACCTATATCGACGCCGAGGGGAATCGGGTCTTTACCGATCAGCCGCGTTCCGATCAGGCCCAGCGCGTGGAACTGGCGCCAAGCAATTCGATGTCCATCAGCGAGCCGCTGTATGCGCCACCTGCCGCCGCGACACCACCTGAACCCAGCCAGCGTTACCAGGTGCTGCGCATTCTGGTGCCACAACCGGACGCCACCATCCGCGACAACAGCGGCAACCTGATCGTCAGTGTCAGCAGCGAGCCGGCCCTGCTCCCGGGGCATCACTATCGCCTGCTGCTCGACGGCGTGGAAGTCGGCGAAAGCGGACGCAGCCCGGTCTTTCCCCTGGCCAATATCGACCGCGGCACCCACCAGCTCGCCGTGGAAATCATCGACGCCCAGGGCCGTATTATCGAGCGCACCCCCAGCCAGCCCTTTCACCTGCACCGTATCTCCCTGGCGCAGAAGCGCCTGGTCAACCCCTGCAAGCTGAAGGACTACGGCGTGCGTCCGGAGTGTCCGCTGAAGGACAAGCCCGAAGAGAAGAAAGACATTCCGTTCGTGCCCTTCCTCTAATCATCTGACGCACCGTTATGGTGCGCCAGATGCCCGCTATTTCTGTACTCTCCCTGTTTTGGGTCGCGCGATACGCCCAGCGCCACAGCCTAGTGCCTGCAAAACCGGGGCAAACCAATAAACACGCTTCTTTTCGGGGCTTTGGTTTGCTTCTTGCATTTTCCCGCAGCATTGCCGGAAGCCTACCTATGCTTATAAATGACGCGCTGCACCGTTTGCTGCTGGACAACCTGACCACCGCCACTC
>JBFHPI010000200.1:0-6157 GCA_041592855.1 Pseudomonas sp. | reverse complement strand
CTCGAAGGCCTGGGCAAACTCAAGCCGAGCTTCGAGATGATGGGCCAGATGGGCTTCGACAGCACCGCGCTGCGGGTCTACAGCCATGTCGAGCAGATCCATCATGTGCACACCCCGGGCAACAGCTCCGGCATCGTCGATGGCTCGGCGCTGATGCTGATCGGCTCTGCAGCCAAGGGCCGCGA
The DNA here is from genome assembly GCA_041592855.1 of Pseudomonas sp. Taxonomy (GTDB): domain Bacteria; phylum Pseudomonadota; class Gammaproteobacteria; order Pseudomonadales; family Pseudomonadaceae; genus Aquipseudomonas. Next base: position 5,972 of record JBFHPI010000200.1, on the reverse strand, counting down.
GCTGGGGTTGAAGCCGCGCGCGCGCATCGTCGCCACGGCGGTGACCAGCACTGACCCGACCATCATGCTCACCGGCCCGGCGCCGGCCACGCGCAAGGCCCTGGCCAAGGCTGGCCTGAATGTCGACGACATCGACCTGTTCGAGGTCAACGAGGCGTTTGCCTCGGTGGTGATGAAGTTTATGAAGGACATGGGCGTGAGCGAGGACAAGGTCAACGTCAACGGCGGCTCCATCGCCATGGGGCACCCGCTGGGTGCCACCGGCTGCGCCATCCTCGGCACCCTGCTCGACGAACTGGAGAAGCGTCAGCTGCGCTACGGCCTGGCCACATTGTGCGTAGGTGGTGGCATGGGTATCGCCACCATCATTGAACGAGTTTGAGGCGGAGATAAGAAAAATGACTGACGCCATCCGTTACGAAAAAGGCCAGGACAATATTGTTGTTCTGACCATGGACATGCCCGGCCAGAGCGCCAATACCATGAACGCGGTCTACCGCGAGGCCATGGGCCAGATCGTCGAGCGCCTGGAAGCGGAGAAGGATTCCATTGCCGGGGTCATTCTCACCTCGGCGAAGAAGACCTTCTTCGCCGGCGGTGACCTGAACGAGCTGATCAAGGTCACCAGGGCCGACGCGCCGGCCTTCTATCAGATGATCCTGAATATCAAAGGCCAGCTGCGCCGCCTGGAATGCCTCGGCAAGCCGGTGGTGGCTGCGATCAACGGCGCGGCCCTGGGCGGCGGCTGGGAAATTGCCCTGGCCTGCCACCAGCGTATTGCCCTGAATAACTCCAGCATCCAGCTCGGCCTGCCGGAGGTGACCCTCGGCCTGCTGCCAGGCGGGGGCGGGGTGGTGCGCATGGTGCGCCTGCTTGGTCTGGAAAAAGCCCTGCCATATCTGGCCGAAGGCAAGAAGGTGCGCCCGGACGCGGCGCTCAAGGCGGGTCTGATCCATGAACTGGCCAGCGACAGCGATGACCTGATGGCCAAGGCGCGCGCGTTTATCGCCGCCAACCCGAGCGCCGTTCAGCCCTGGGATGTCAAAGGCTACAAGATTCCCGGCGGTACGCCATCCAGCCCCAATGTGGCGCAAATGCTGGCCATTGCTCCGAGCGTACTGCGCGACAAGACCAAGGGCTGTTTCCCGGCCCCGGAGAAGATCATGTGCGCCGCCGTCGAGGGCGCCCAGGTCGACTTCGATACCGCGCAGATCATCGAGGCGCGCTACTTCACCGAGCTGACCTGCGGGCAAGTGGCGAAGAACATGATTGGCACCTTCTGGTTCCAGCTCAATGAAATCAATGCCGGCGGCTCCCGTCCCCAGGGTTTCGAGCCTTATGTGACCAAGAAGGTCGGCGTACTGGGGGCCGGCATGATGGGCGCCGGTATCGCCTATGTCTCGGCGGCCGCCGGTATCGAGGTGGTGCTCAAGGATATTTCCCTGGAAGCGGCGGAGAAGGGCAAGGCCTATTCGGCCAAGCTGCTGGAGAAGAAGGTCGCTCGCGGCCAGATGAGCGTGGAGAAGCGCGACGCCTTCCTCGCCCGCATCCATCCCAGTGCCCGTGAAAGTGATTTCGAGGGCTGCGACCTGGTTATCGAGGCGGTATTCGAAGACCGCGAGCTCAAGGCCAAGGTCACTGCTGCGGCCGAAGCGGCTGCGCTGCCGGGGGCGGTGATCGCCTCCAATACCTCGACCCTGCCGATCACCGGCCTGGCCACGGCGGTGCAGAACCAGGACAGGTTTATCGGCCTGCATTTCTTCAGCCCGGTGGACAAGATGCCACTGGTGGAAATCATCAAGGGCGAGCACACCTCGGATGAAACCCTGGCCCGTGGCTTTGATTACGTCATGCAGATCAAGAAGACCCCCATCGTGGTCAACGACAGTCGCGGCTTTTTCACCTCGCGGGTGTTCGGCACCTTTACCAACGAAGGCATCGCCATGCTCGGTGAAGGTGTGAGCGCGGCGCTGATCGAAAACGAGGCGCGCAAGGCCGGCATGCCGGTGGGGCCGTTGGCGATCAGCGATGAAGTGTCCATGAGCCTGATGAACCATATCCGCCAGCAGACGGTGAAGGATCTGGCCGCCGAGGGCAAAGCCATCCCCAAGCATCCGGCCTTTGCCGTGATCGACCTGATGCTTAACGAGTACAAGCGCCCGGGCAAGGCGGCAGGCGCGGGCTTCTATGACTACCCGGCTGGGGGCAAGAAGCATCTGTGGCCGGAGCTCAAGGCACGCTTCGAGAAGGGCGATGCACAGATCTCCCAGATCGATGTGCGCGACCGCATTCTGTTTATCCAGGCCCTCGAGACGGTTCGCTGCGTGGAAGAGGGGGTGTTGCAGTCGGTGGCCGACGCCAATATCGGCTCGATTTTCGGCATCGGCTTCGCCGCCTGGACCGGCGGAGCCCTGCAGTTTATCAACCAGTACGGGCTCAAGGACTTTGTGGCCCGTGCCCAGTACCTGGCCGAGCAGTATGGCGAGCGCTTTCTGCCGCCGGCCTTGCTACTGGAGAAGGCCGCCAAGGGCGAAACTTTCTGACTGGTTCGCAGCATTAAACAGGCCAGCCTTCGGGCTGGCTTTTTTGTGCCGCGCGCTCTGCCGCAACTGCTTTACAGCAGGTAATCCGCCTGACATGGGGTATGGGAATGCGTATAAATGCTGTGGGTAATGGCTCAGCCAGTTGATTTAGCCTTTTTTGCCGTCCAGGCCTTGCGCCTATTGCCTTACAGCCTGTCGGCAGGCAGGCTTGCGCGCTGAAAATCCACCCCTTTGCGCCTTAGGTAACCGCCCTTATGCCGCTGCAAATCTGCATCCTGGAAACCGATATCATCCGCCCGGAACTGATCGACCAATACGAGAGTTACGGTCGAATGTTTCAGCAGCTGTTCGACCGTCAGCCGATTGCAGCCGAGTTCAAGGTGTACAACGTGGTGGAGGGGCACTATCCGCCGGATAGCGAGCAGTACGATGCCTATCTGGTCACCGGCAGCAAGGCTGACTCCTTCGGCAACGATCCCTGGATCGAGACGCTCAAGAGTTACCTGCTGGAGCGCTACCAGCGTGGCGACAAGCTATTGGGCATCTGCTTCGGTCACCAGATTCTTGCCCTGCTGCTGGGTGGCAAGGCCGAGCGCGCCGAGCAGGGCTGGGGCCTGGGCGTGCACCGCTATCGTATGACTGAGAAACCGCAGTGGATGAGCCCTGACCTGGAAGAGCTGGACATGCTGATCAGCCACCAGGATCAGGTCACCCAACTGCCGGAGAATGCCACGCTGCTGGCCAGCAGCGAGTTCTGCCCGATTGCCTCCTACTGCATCGGAGACCAGGTGTTGTGCTTCCAGGGCCACCCGGAATTTGTCCATGACTACTCCCGGGCGCTGCTCGACCTGCGTCAGCAGCACTATGGCGAGACGCTCTACGCCAATGCCATGGCCAGCCTGCAGAGCCAGCACCAGGGCCACACCGTGGCCGAGTGGATGATGCGCTTTGTGGCCCAGGGCCGCGCGGGCTTGAGCGACTAACAGGCCGTTGAAAAACGTTGGCGAGGCAGCCAGCGCAAGGCAAAAACAGGCGAAAAAAGCGGAGTTTACGAGCTGTAAATGAGCATTTTGAGCCTGTTTTTAACGCTGCGATGGCCACGCAGGTAGTTTTTCAACAGCCTGCTAAGCGCGCAGAACAAAAAAGGCGACCAGAGGGTCGCCTTTTTTATGCCGGTAATCTTAGCCGCGCTGACGCAGGGCCTCGATGCGATCTTCCAGCGGCGGGTGGCTCATCAGCAGGCCGGCCAGGCCGTGCTTGAGGCCGCCGTTGATGCCGAAGGCGGTCATGCTGCTGGGCATGTTCACTGGCACTTCCTGCTCGGCACGCAGACGCTGCAGGGCGGCGATCATGGCACCGGTGCCGGCCAACTGGGCACCGGCCTCGTCGGCCTTGAACTCGCGCTTGCGCGAGAACCACATGACGATAATGCTGGCCAGGATGCCCAATACCAGCTCGGCAAAGATGGTCGCCACGAAGTAGCCGATGCCATGGCCGTCTTCGTTCTTCAGGATTACCTTGTCCACGAAATTGCCGAAGATGCGCGCGAAGAACATCACGAAGGTGTTTACCACGCCTTGGATCAGGGCCAGGGTGACCATGTCGCCATTGGCCACGTGGCCGATCTCGTGGGCCAGCACGGCGCGCACTTCATCCGGGGAGAAGCGCTCCAGCAGGCCCTGGCTGACGGCCACCAGGGCGTCGTTCTTGTTCCAGCCGGTGGCGAAGGCGTTGGATTCGTAGGCTGGGAAGATGCCCACTTCCGGCATCTTGATGCCGGCCTCGCGGGACAGCTCCTCGACTGTTTGCAGCAACCACTGTTCATGGCGGGTGCGCGGCTGGGTGATGATCTCGGTCTTGGTGCTCATCTTCGCCATCCACTTGGAGATGAACAGCGACACCAGGGCGCCGGCAAAGCCGAACACGGCACAGAAGATCAGCAGGCTGCCATGGTTCTGGCCGGTAAAACGATCGACCCCAAGCAGCTTGAGGGTGATGCTGGCGATGACGATCACCGCAAGGTTGGTGGCCAGGAACAACAGAATACGCATTGGGAAACTTCTCCTAGAGCGGAAAGACAGCAAGCTAATGCGGGGTATATAAGGGGCGCCCCGGTTATCTTCAACCGGGGCACTATTTCAAACTATGTCGCTTGCGCCATTCAGGCTGCTTTCGAACAGCAGCCGGCACAGGCGCGCGACCCGTTCGCTGTGGTGCTGGGCCAGGGCTTCGCGCAGCTGGAAGGCCAGGGTGGCGTGCACCCGGCGCACGCTGGGGGGCAGGGCATCGCCTTCGCGCAGGGCATGGGGCACGCCACGGGTCAGGCGCAGAAAGCCTTTCTCGGTCAGTACCGCTTGATCCAGGGCGTCGTAGCCGATGGTCGAGTCGAAACGCACATAGCCTTCCTCGGCCAGCCACAGCAGGGCGCCCAGGCAGCTCTGGTGGCGTGGGGTGGGCAGACCGAACTCGTCCGGCTCCTCACGACCGATGAGGTCTTCCACATAGAGTGCGACCTTGCGCGGAAAGGCCTGGTAAAGCAGCAGCAGGCCTGCGGCAGCGTCCTTGTAGAAGTCGTCTATCTGCAGATCCATGGCGTGCGCTTACTGTTGATAGGTCTTGAGGAAGTTGCCGATGCGGCCGATGGCCATTTCCAGCTCGTCCACCCGAGGCAGGGTAACCACGCGGAAGTGATCCGGCCAGGGCCAGTTGAAGGCGGTGCCCTGGACGATCAGCAGCTTCTCCGAGAGCAGCAGGTCGAGGACGAACTTCTCGTCGTTGTGAATCGGGCAGACCTTGGGGTCGATTTTGGGGAAGGCATAAAGCGCGCCCATGGGTTTGACGCAGCTGACTCCGGGGATGTCATTGAGCAACTCCCAGGTGCGGTTGCGCTGCTCCAGCAGGCGGCCGTTGGGCAGCACCAGGTCGTTGATGCTCTGGTAACCGCCCAAGGCGGTCTGGATCGCCCACTGGCCCGGCACGTTCGGACACAGGCGCAGGTTCGACATCATGTTCAGGCCGTCGATGTAGTCCTTGGCGACGAACTTGTCGCCGGAGACCACCATCCAGCCGGCGCGGTAACCGCAGGAACGGTAACTCTTGCTCAGGCTGTTGAAGGTCAGGGTCAGCACGTCGTCGCTGAGCGAGCCGATCGCGGTATGGCTGACGCCGTCGTACAGGATCTTGTCGTAGACCTCGTCGGCAAAGATCACCAGGCCGAATTCACGCGCGATCGCGATGATGCCCTTGAGCAGTTCGTCGGAATACAGCGCGCCGGTCGGGTTGTTCGGATTGATGACGACGATACCCTTGGTGCGCGGCGTGACCTTGGCGCGGATGTCGGCCAGGTCGGGCATCCAGCCGGCGCTCTCGTCGCAGCGGTAATGCACCGGCACCCCGCCGGACAGGCTGACCGCAGCCGTCCACAGCGGG
>JBFHPI010000199.1:0-6159 GCA_041592855.1 Pseudomonas sp. | reverse complement strand
TGCCATCGCGGCCCAAACGCAGCGGGATGGCCAGGTTGCGCGCGTGTTCGTGCAGCACGCGCAGGTCGAACTGCACGACATTCCAGCCGATGATAGCGTCAGGATCATGCTTGGCCATCCACTGATTGAGGCGTTCGAGCAGCTGAGTGCGGCTTTCACAGTACTCCAGGGCAAAATCCACTGCAGGAGGCTGCTGCGGGGGACGGCCGAGCATATAGACGTTGCGCTGGCCGCAGCCTTCGAGGGCGATGGAATAGAGCTCGCCAAAGGCATTGGTTTCGATATCCAGTGAGGCCAGCTTGAGGGTAGGGCGGTAGTCGCTGCAGGGCTTGAGCTGCGCCTCCAGCAGCAGGGCCGGGTTGGCCGCATCGGGCGTGCCGGTGAACTGCACGGGGGCGGTGATAAAGCGCTCCATCAGATAGCGCTCGGGCGGCCTTATATCCGCCTCATAGACATCGACGCCGGCGCGGCGCAGCTGTTTGTCCAGATCCATCAGGCTGCGGTGCTGCTGGCAGTAGAGGCCCAGCACCGGGCGCTGGTGAAAGTCCTTGAGGCCCAGTGGGCGCAGCTCGACGCCCCGTTCGTCCGCCAGCAGCGCTTGTGCCTGTTCGCGTTGCGCCGCCGGAACAAAGGCCACCGAAGTTTGCAGCGGCAGACGCAGTAGGCGCGGGCCGTTATCGGTTGCCAGCCAGAACTCCACCTGCGTGCCGGCCGGCGTATCGCGCCAGTGTCGGGTGAGCAGAAAGCCCTGTTGTAAGTCCACCGTTATCGCCTCAGCCTGCTGAGCTTGTAGGGTGCGCCGCGCGCACCGGTATCCGGTTATTTGCAGCGGTGCGCACGACCTGGGCGGCCCCGCGTCACCCTACCTAATGCGGGCAATTCTACGCAGGCTTTTATCTGTATGCCTATACAGTTGTTGTGCGGCTGCCAAGCGGGCACAGACAAATCCGCTATTGCGAGTAAAATGCTCGCCCTGATTGACTGCCGATGCCCACGCCATGTCCCTGCCCAAGCACCACCTCGAACTGCTGAGCCCCGCGCGCGATACCGCGATTGCCAGGGAAGCCATCCTGCACGGCGCCGATGCCGTGTATATCGGCGGGCCGGGTTTTGGGGCGCGGCATAACGCCAGCAACAGCGTGGCGGAGATTGCCGAGCTGGTGCAGTTTGCCCACCTGTTCCATGCCAGGGTGTTTGTCACCCTCAACACCATCCTGCATGAGGATGAGCTGGAACCGGCGCGGCAGATGATCTGGCAGCTGTACGAGGCCGGCGTCGATGCGCTGATCGTGCAGGACATGGGCGTGATGGAAATGGACATTCCGCCCATCGAGATCCACGCCAGCACCCAGTGCGATATCCGCACCCTGGAAAAGGCCCGCTTCCTCGACAACGCCGGTTTCTCCCAGCTGGTGCTGGCCCGCGAGCTGAACCTGCAGGAAATCAGCACCATCTGCCGCAACGTCGATTCGGCGGTGGAGTTCTTTATCCACGGCGCGCTCTGTGTGGCCTTCTCCGGGCAGTGCAATATCTCCCACGCGCAGACCGGGCGCAGCGCCAACCGCGGCGACTGCTCGCAGGCCTGCCGCCTGCCCTACACCCTGAAAGACGATCAGGGCCGTGTGGTGGCGTTTGATAAGCACCTGCTGTCGATGAAGGACAACAACCAGACCGACAACCTGATCCATCTGGTGGATGCCGGGGTGCGCTCGTTCAAGATCGAAGGGCGCTACAAGGACATGAGCTACGTGAAGAACATCACCGCGCACTATCGCCGCGAGCTGGATGCCATTCTCGAACAGCGTCCGCACCTGGCTCGCGCCTCCAGCGGGCGTACCGAGCACTTCTTCACCCCGGACACCGACAAGACCTTCCACCGTGGCAGCACCGATTACTTTGTCACCGACCGCAAGGTGGATATCGGTGCGTTCGACTCGCCGACCTTTACCGGGCTCTCGGTTGGCTATGTCGAGAAAGTTGGCAAGCGCGATCTGATCGCCGTCACCGACACGCCGCTGGCCAACGGTGATGGCCTTAACGTGCTGATCAAGCGTGAAGTGGTGGGTTTCCGCGCCAATATCGCCGAGCTGAAAGCTGAGTTCGACGAGGAGGGCGAAAAGCGCTATCGCTACCGCGTCGAGCCCAACGAGATGCCCGAGGCCATGCACCGCGTGCGCCCGCAGCATCCGCTTAATCGCAACCTCGACCACAACTGGCAGCAGGCCCTGCTCAAGACTTCGGCCGAGCGCCGCATCGCCGTTAATTGGCAGCTGGCCGTTGTGGGCGATCAGCTGAACCTGAGCGTCACCAGCGCGGACGGCAGCAGCGCAAGCGTCAGCCTGGCCGGGCCGTTCGCCGCCGCCAAGGATGCCGAGCAGGCCCGCGAGCAGTTGGCTGATGGCCTGAGCAAGCTGGGCACCACCATCTACTACAGCACCGGCGTGCAGATCGATTGCGAGGCGGTGCCCTTTGTCCCCGGCTCGCAGCTCAAGGCCCTGCGCCGCGAGGCCATCGAAGCCCTGACCCAGGCCCGCGTCGCCGCCCACCCCCGTGGTGGGCGCAAGCCGGTCAGCGTGCCGCCGCCGGTCTACCCGGAATCGCACCTGACCTTCCTTGCCAACGTCTACAACGACAAGGCCCGCACCTTCTACAAGCGTTACGGCGTGCAGTTGATTGACGCCGCCTACGAGGCCCATGAAGAAGCCGGCGAGGTGCCGGTGATGATCACCAAGCACTGCCTGCGCTTCTCCTTCAACCTCTGTCCCAAGCAGGCCAAGGGCGTCACCGGCGTGCGCACCAAGGTGTCGGACATGCAGCTGATCCACCAGGACGAAGTGCTGACCCTGAAGTTCGACTGCAAACCCTGCGAGATGCATATCATCGGCAAGATGAAGGGCCATATCCTGCATCAGCCGCAGCCGGGCAGCGCGACAAGCCAGGGCGGCGCGGTGGGCTATATCACCCCGGACGATCTGCTGAAGACCATCAAGCGCTAGGGCGCAGCGGCAGCCGTAGGATGGGTTGAGCGTAGCGATACCCATCAGGTTCTCCGCCAAGGCGACGGACAGTGTTGAGCGCTCGATTGTCGATGGGTATCGCGTTGCTCAACCCATCCTACGTGCAGCGTGGTTATTCCTTGCCTCTGGCCAACACCAGCCAGGCCATCAGTGGGTAGCAAAAGTAGTGCAGGGCGAAGATCAGCAGGCCCATGGGGCTGGGCTCATCCTGCAGCGCCATCATCGCCAGTAAACCCAGGTAAAGCAGGGCCAGGATGCCACCATAGAGCGCCAGCAGGCGGCGCCGTTCGCCCTGTTGCGGCCGCCGCTGGTGATGCCAGACAAACCACAGGGCCATGCCGCCGGCCACGGTGGTGGCGATCAGCAGGGTGGTCAGCGGGCCGCCGAGTTTGACGAAGGTGCGCAGCAGCAGGTTAAGCAAAATCACGGCGATAACGCCGCCGATAGCCAGGCGGGTAACCGGGATGCTGGTGCTTGGCGGGTTCATGAGCGGTGCTCCGGTGGCTCAGGCCAGGCTGCGATCCAGGCCAAAACGTTTTTTCAACACCCGCTCCAGCAGCCCCCTGGGCAGCAGGGCGGCGATAAGCGGCATGCTGCGGCTGCCATTGCCCAGGCGCAGCAGCTTGGGGCGTTTCTTGCGTTGCACGGCAGCCAGCAGCTGGCGGGCGAAGTGGGCGACTGGGGTGGGGTTGTCCTGGGAGGCGTTGGCGCGGGCGCGGATGCCGTCGCGTATCGGCCACCAGGGCGAGGCTTCATCGATCAACTGCTCGGCCTGCTGGCTGGCATTGGCGCCGAAACTGGAGGCAATCGCTCCGGGTTGCACTTCCATCACCTCGATCGAGAAGGGCGCCAGCTCCAGGCGCAGAGCCTCAGTCAGGGCATGCACGGCGGCCTTGGAAGCACAGTAGGCCCCGGCAAATGGGGTGACCAGCACGCCGGAAACGCTGCCAATATTCACCACCAGGCCACGGCTGCGGCGCAGCAGCGGAAAGCAGGCGCGGGTGACGCCAATCAGCGCGAACACATTGGTTTCAAACTGCCTGCGCATGGCTTCGACGCCACCGTCCAGCAAGGGACCCATGGCGCCGTAGCCGGCATTGTTGATCAGCACATCGAGGCCGCCGATCTCGGCTTTCAGGCGTTCGGCCAGCTGGCCCAGGCCCAGGCCATCGTTGACGTCCAGTTCGATCCCGTGAAAACCGGCGGCGTTAAGGGCTTCGACATCGGCTGTTTTGCGCGCGGTGGCCCAGACCTGATAACCGGCCTGCTGGAACGCCTCGGCCAGGGCGCGGCCAATGCCGCTGGAACATCCGGTGATCAGTACGCTGGGTTGGGTCATGCAGTGATCCTTGTTGTTATAGCTATTGGATTTATGAAAAACGTAGGCGAGGCAGGCAAGACAAGGCGAAAACAGGCGAGGAAGCGGAGTTTACTGCTGTAAATGAGCATTCCGAGCCTGTTTTCAACGCAGTATTGCCAACGCAGGTAGTTTTTCAACGACTGAACGTGCCCTGCAGGCGCTCGGCGCGAAATTCCAGGGTACTGGCGCGGTAGCCGCTGCGCAGGTTGGGCAGCGGCAGGCAGCTCTGCCACTCGGCACCAGGCAGCAGTTCACCGGGGCCGCTGTAGCGCGGTGACTCGTACAGGCGCTCGGCCAGGTTGGTGCGGTCGCCGGGGCGGTAGGCGGCGATCTGCCAGCGCAGTTCCAACATGGCCGCCTCACTACCGTTGCGCAGTTGCAGGGCCAGGGGACGGTCGGCCGGGCAGCGCTCGGGGGCGAAGTCCAGGCGCAGTTGCAGGTGGGCCAGGTGGCGGTTTTCCCGGCTCTCTTCCCAGAGCACCCAGCTGGTCACCAGGCCCAGGCCGATCAGCGCGCCGAGGGAGATGGGCAGGGCCTTGCTCGGGTAGCGGATCAGCAGGATCAGCCAGCTCAGTACCAGGATTGCGCCAATCAGCATCACTCAGGCCTCGGGCTCGTCACGCAGGAACACCAGACTATCAGGCTTGGAGTGCTCGGCCGAATAGCGATAGCCCTGGTAGTTGAAGTCCTTGAGGCCGGCCGGATCGGTCAGTCGCTCCTTGATCACATAGCGGGCCATCAGGCCGCGGGCCTTCTTGGCGTAGAAACTGATGATCTTGTACTGACCGTTTTTCAGATCCTTGAATTCGGTGTCGATAATGCGTGCGTTCAGCGCCTTGCGTTTGACCGCACTGAAGTATTCGTTGGAGGCCAGGTTGAGCAGCACGTCGTCACCCTGGGCCGCCAGGGCCTCATTCAGCCAGCCACTGATGCGCTCGCCCCAGAAGTCGTAGAGGTTGTTGCCACGGGCATTGGCCAGCTTGGTGCCCATCTCCAGGCGGTAGGGCTGCATCAGGTCCAGCGGGCGCAGCAGGCCGTAGAGGCCGGAGAGCATGCGCAGGTGATCCTGGGCAAAGTCGAAGTCGGCTTCGGAGAAGTCCTCGGCATTCAGGCCGGTGTAGACGTCACCCTTGAACGCCAGCAGCGCCTGCTTGGCGTTGGACGGATTGAAGGGGCGTGCCCAGCTGCCAAAGCGCGCGGCATTGAGGCCGGCGAGTTTATCCGAGAGGTGCATCAGCTCGGCGATCTGCGCCGGGGTGAAGCCCTGCAACTGCTCGATCAACACCTGGGCATGGTCCAGGTGCTCGGGCTGGGTAAAGCGCGGGGTCACCGGCGGGGTGTCGTAATCAAGGGTCTTGGCCGGGGAAATCACCATCAACATAAACTGCACTCCTTAAAGTCTGCGGCGATTCTAACAGGCCCTTGAAAAACTACCTGCGTTGCCGATACGGCGTTAAAACAGGCTCACAGCCGAAGGCTGAACGTGCTTTAGCACGGCCCCTCTGGGGTGAGCGAAGCGAATCAAATGCTCATGTACAACTCGTACACTCCGCTTTTTCGCCGTTTTGACCAGCCGAAGGCTGTTACTGGCGTAGCGCCTTGTCTCGGCGACCTCGCCTACGTTTTTCAAGGGCCTGCTCGTAGCTGGCGGGGCAGGCTAGCTATAGGGGCGATTGAGGCGCTTGACCCAGGGGCGGCCCCGGGGTTGTAGTTTGAGCAGGTACTCGCTGCCAAGGAGCTGTTATGACTGCCTGCAATCATTCGCGTTGGGAGCCTTCCCAC
>JBFHPI010000198.1:0-6165 GCA_041592855.1 Pseudomonas sp. | reverse complement strand
GTGGCCTTCAGGCTGCCGGCAAGAATCTCCGCAGAGTAGGCGCTGGTATTGATGGCAAAGGCCAGGCAGGCGCAGAAGGTGGCGCTGGACAGATAGGGCCACATAAAGCTGCTCCGCACCGCCTCGAACTGGGCCAGACCGTAGTAGATCAAAAACAGCTGCACCAGCATCGGCGTGCCGCGGATCACATAGGTGTAGAGCCAGGCCGGTGCATTCAGCCAGGGGGCTTTCGATACGCGCATCAACGCCAGGGGAATGGCCAGGGCCAGGCCCAGGCCCAGGGCAATAATCAGCAACTGGAAGGTCACCAGTACGCCCCGGCCATACAGCGGCAAGTGCTCGGCAATCAGTTGGAAATCAAGCATGTCTCAGTTCCCTTAGATGTCGGCCAGGCGGGTGCCCACGCTGTAGCGACGCTCCAGCAGGCGCAGGGCCAGCAGCGAGACGCTGGTCAGCAGCAGGTACAGGGCGGCCACGGCGAGAAAGAAGGTGAAGGGTTCGCGGGTGGCGTCGGCGGCATTCTTGGCCTTGAACATCATGTCCTGCAGGCCCACCACCGAGATCAGCGCGGTGGCCTTGGTCAGCACCAGCCAGTTGTTGGTGAAGCCGGGAATGGCGAAGCGGATCATCTGTGGCACCAGGATGCGGAAAAACACCTGCAGGCGACCCATGCCATAGGCTGCGCCAGCTTCGGCCTGACCCTTGGGAATGGCCATAAAGGCGCCACGGAAGGTTTCCGACAGGTAGGCGCCGAAGATAAAGCCCATGGTGCCGACGCCGGCGATAAAGGGGTTGATGTCGATGTACTGGCTGTGGCCGAGCAGCGGCGCTACACGGTTCACGATGTCCTGACCGCCGTAGAAGATCAGCAGGATCAGCACCAGATCGGGAATGCCGCGGATCACCGTGGCATAACCCTCGCCAAGCAGCGCCAGCCATTTCAGCGGCGACAGGCGAAAGGCCGCGCCGAGCAGGCCCAGGGTGATGGCCAGGGCCATGGAAGTCAGGGCCAGACTCAGGGTGAGCCAGGCCCCATCGAGGATGGTCGAGCCGTAGCCGTGAAGCATGATGGGGTCCTCACGCGCGGCGACAGGCGCTGCGCGAATACGAGAAAGAGGCATCACGCCGGGTGGCGGATGCCTCTGCGGGCAGGGAAGGGTTACTGGCCGTAGATGTCGTAGTCGAAGTACTTGGCCTGCACTTCTGCGTACTTGCCGTTGGCGCGGATGGCGTCGATGGCGGCGCTGATGCGCGCGGCATTGGCGTCATCACCCTTGCGCACGGCGATGCCGGCACCGCGACCAAAATACTGCGGGTCGTTGAAGTCCGGGCCGACCAGGGCGAAACCCTTGCCGGTATCGGTCTTGATAAAGCCTTCGTCGATATTGACGATGTCGGCCAGGGTGGCGTCCAGGCGACCGGAGGCCAGGTCGAGGAAGGCTTCGTTCTGCGAGGCGTAACGCACCACCTCGATACCGGCCTTCTCGAATTTGTCGCTGGCGTAGCGATCATAGGTGGAGGCGCGCTGTACGCCGACCTTCTTGCCTTTCAGATCAACCAGCGGGTCGTTGATCTGAGTGCCTTCCTTCATCGCCAGCTTGCCGGGGGTGTGGTAGTACTTTTTGCTGAAATCCACCGATTTCAGGCGATCTTCGGTGATCGACATGGACGACAGCACGGCATCGACCTTGCGCACCTTGAGCGAGGGGATCAGGCCGTCGAATTCCTGCTCGACCCACTGGCACTTGACCTGCATTTCCGCGCACAGGGCCTGGCCGATGTCGTAGTCGAAGCCGCTGATGGCGCCGTCCGGGGTCTTGAAGGCGAAGGGCGGGTAGGCCGCCTCGATGCCGATGCGCAGGCTGTCCTGGCTGGCGTGGCTGAAGCTGCTGGCGACGGAGAGCGCCAGAGCGCCGAGAAGTGCGATCTTGTTCATCTTATTGACTCCTGGGGTTGTGGTCTGGGTGGTCACTGCACACCGAGCAGCGGGGCTGCCCGTGCAATGGCGGCGCCTGAGCGCAGCCGGCAACCGGTACTTGTGGGTTGGGTTGCAAAGAGCCGGCGAAGTGGGCCGGCTCCGGTCCTGTTGCAGCTATCTATGACATGATTATTTTCATAAATCTAGTATCTAGAAATATTTCTATCATTTTTGCAGCGCCCTGGAGCCTGCTGCAGCCGCTCTAGCACGCTGCATGGCGTGCCATGAAAGGAAATTTTCAGAAATCGGCAGCGGACAAATGGTCGCCAAGGGTGCTTGTACGGGCGGCGTTGCTGGTATATAAAATTTCACGAAGCAGCACTATGAAAATAAATATTCATATGTTGGGCGCCAGGACTGGCGCGGCGTGCAGCCACTACAGGGAGGTCAAACCTCGCCAGAATTTTCATAACAAGAGCAATAACAATGAAAAAGTCGTTCCAGCCCCGCGGCCTGTTTGCCGCGCTGATTCTCTCCTGCGCCAGCTCCGTGTATGCCGAAGGCCATCTGCTGGCCGTGGGCGGCATGCTGCGCGCCAGCAATGCCCCGGTGTACAGCAAGTTCGTCGAACTGGCCGGTGGCCAGGCCGATGCGCGCATCGTCATCCTGCCCACCGCCAGCGGCAGCCAGAGTTCCAGCAAGCGCTTTATGGCCGAGTTGATTGCCCTGGGGGTGCCGGCCGAGCGCATCAGCATCGTCGGCATCGACCGCCACAACTACCTGGAGACCATGAACGACGCCGAGGTGGTCAAGCCCCTCAGCGAAGCCAGTGCGGTATGGTTTGTCGGCGGCGATCAGGCGCGCATCGCACGCGCCCTGTTCAATGCCGATGGCAGCCCCTCGCTGCTGATGAATGCGGTGCGCAAGGTCTATGACCAGGGCGGCGTGGTCGCCGGCACCAGCGCCGGGGCCAGCATTCTCGGCGCCGAGATGCCCACCGCTTATGGCGTGGTCATGGATACCCTGGACTTTGGCGTGGCCGCCAAGGCCGATCAGCGCGGCACGGCCATCCTCAAGGGCGCCGGCCTGTTTAGCGGCATCATCGATCAGCACCTGGATCAGATCGAAGAAACCAGCACCGGCCGCGCCGCGCGCATGGCCGCCTACCTGGCCGAGCGCAAGACCAGCAAGGGCTTTGGTCTGGATACCAACACCGCCATGTGGATCAAACCCGGTGGCCAGCTGGAAGTGCTGGGCGAGGGCTATCTGACGGTGATGGACGCCAGTCAGAGCGAGAAAAGTTTCGGCCTCTATGGCACCCAGCTGAGCAATGTGCGCCTGGCCATGCTCGGCCAGGGCGACCGTTACGACCTGAACACGGCGCAGGTGCAGCCTGCCGAAGGCAAGGCCGCCATCGAGGCGGGCAACGAGTACCTGGTGGGCAACCAGCTGATCACCGACCTGGCCGCCGTCTCGGCCATGGGCCGCGCGGTGCTCTACGGCCTGGCCGACAACACCGCCAGCCGCCAGCTGGGCCTGATGACCCGCTACAACCCGCTCAACGGCTACCACTACGGCTACCGCTTCGAGTTCAGCAAGACCCCTGAATTCGGCGCCCACAGCCAGTTCTACGATTCACTCACCAACTACAGCGTGCAGGGCGTGCGCCTGGATATCCGTCCGGTCAACGCCAACCTGGGTGACCCGGCGGCCAGCGCCCCGAGCGATGCCGGCAATGGCGCCCAGGGCGATGCCATTCGCGCGGTGAGCTTCCGTGGCTTGATGACCCTGAATGCGCAGAACGCCTTCGAGCCGCAGCGTCCCATCACTCGCCTGGAACTGGCCCACGCCCTGCAGATGACCCTGGCCGCCGAACCCAAGCTGGACAAGCTGCCGACCCTCAGTGATATCGGCGCCGAGCATCCCCTGCACGAGCAGCTGCAGGTGGTGCTGTCCAATGGCTGGATGCGCGCCGGTGAAGCATTTGCCGGGCAGCAGCCGGTCACCCGCAAGGACTGGGCCCTGGCCTGCAAGGCGCTGGTCGAGCGCTTCCACAACACCACCCTGGAAAAGACTGCGACCCTCAATGACCTGGGCCAGCTGGATGCCGAACTGGCCGAGGCCGCACGCCTGACCGTGGGCGAGGGCTGGCTCAAGGCCGAGCAGGGGCGCTTCGAGCCCGAGGCGCCGGTCAGCCGCGGCGAAGTGGCGCAAACCCTGGCCCGTATTGCCGGTTTGCTCAAGAGCTAAGTACCAGGCGAGGCGGTGCTTGCAGGCGCCGCCCCATCAACCATCGCTATCCCGAGAGCCCTGTATGCAACTGAACAGGTTGGAAGCCTTCGCCCTGGAAAAGCTCTGGCACGCCCCGCAGCGCGAGCAGCTGGTGGCCAGTCAGCCCGATCTGCGGGTGCTGGAGCGGGTGCAAACCCGTGCCGGCTTCTACTCGATCATCCAGCTGCCCGAGCACCTGGCTGCTGTGCAGCCGGTCAACGAGCTGGAGTGGCCATTTCGCCTCAAGCGCCTACGGGCCAAGGGCTATTTCGTCTGCTGGGCCGAGTCGGCATCGACCCTGTGCCTGGAGGCGGTGATCAGCAAGGGCGAGTGCCCGCCCGAGCTGGTGCCGGAGCTGTTCGCCTGACGGTGAGCGGTCATAAGAAACCCATAACAAACCCAATGGAGTAAGCCATGAAAGTCGTAAAACTGAGCCTGATCGCCCTGGCGGTCGCCGCCGGCTCGCAGTTCGCCGTTGCCGGTGACCAGCAGGAGTCCAAGGGCTTTATCGAAGACAGCACGCTGAAGCTGATCAACCGCAACCTCTATATGCAGCGCAACTTCGTCAACAGTCAGCGCAACACTCGTGAAGAGTGGGCCCATGGCATGCACCTGAACTACGCCTCCGGCTTTACCCAGGGCACCGTGGGTGTGGGCGTGGATGCCTATGCCTATGGCGGCATCAAGCTTGACGGCGGCCGCGGCAGTCGCGGTAACGGCATCATGCCGGTGGACGGTGATGGCCGTATCGAGGACAACACCGGTGAAATGGGGGGCGCGATCAAGGCGCGTATCTCCTCCACCGAGCTGAAGTTCGGTGAGCAGCGCCCGACCGCCCCGGTATTTGCCACTGGCGACTCGCGCCTGCTGCCGGAAACCGCCACGGGCTTCCAGCTGTCCAGCAGCGAGATCGACAACCTGTTCCTCGAAGCCGGTCACTTCACCGCCATCAACCGTCGCAACTCGACCAACTCCGATGGCGACTTGACCAGCGAATACGCCGAAGTGGAAGCGCGCAGCGTCGACTTTATCGGCGGTACCTACAACTTCCACGACAACCTCAGCGTCTCGCTCTATGGCAGCGAAGCCGAGGACGTCTGGCGCCAGTACTTCGGTAATGTCTACTACACCATTCCGCTGGCCGATGATCAGTCGCTGAACTTCGACCTGGTGGCCTACAAGACCGATGATCAGGGCAAGGCCCTGGCCGGCAAGCTCGACAGCCTGACCTACTCGATCAAGGGTGCCTACAGCTTTGGCGCGCACAAGCTCAGCCTGGCCTACCAGAAGGTCAACGGTGATGAGTTCTTCGACTATATCGGCGGCGACTCCATCTGGCTGGCCAACTCGGTGCAGTACTCCGACTTCAACGCCCCCAACGAGCGCTCCTTCCAGATCCGCTATGACCTCAACATGGCCAGCTTCGGCGTGCCGGGTCTGAGCTTTATGGCGCGCTATATCAAGGGTGACCAGATTGATGGCACCAAGGCCGATCCTAATGGCGCCTTCGCCGGCTGGGCTGGCAAGGACGAGAAGCATTGGGAACGTGATCTCGAAGCCAAGTATGTGGTGCAGTCCGGTTCCGCCAAGGACCTGTCCCTGCGCCTGCGTCAGGCAACCCACCGCTCCACCGGGTTTGACAATGATCTGCAGGATGTACGGCTGATCATCGAATACCCGCTGAGCCTGCTCTAAGTCTGCTGCGCGTCGGTCCTGCTGTGTTGAAACCAGGCTCGGGATGCTCATTTACAGCTCGTAAACTCCGCTCCCTCGCCTGTTTTATTCGCTGGCGCTCACCCGTCGGGCCAGCCTTTGGCTGTTACTCCCGTTGGTCGTTGCGCCTTGCATGACTCTAGCTCGCGAGACTTAGAACGGACTTTGAAGGTGTTGCACCCCTGTCCCGATTGCATCCCGGGGCAGGGTAAGCCTCAAGTTTTAAAGGTCTTCTCCACGCTCCTTTGACCTGACGGCACCCG
>JBFHPI010000197.1:0-6167 GCA_041592855.1 Pseudomonas sp. | reverse complement strand
CGATCAGGACGTGGCTCTGCAGCGCGTCTATCGGCGCCTGTACCGGGTGCAGTATCCGTTGGGGCGGGTCGAGCGTCAGCGCCTGGAAAAAGTGCGCCCGGTGCTGCAGCAGCATGCCCAGCAGCAGGGCTTCGACTGGCTGTTGCTGGCCGCCCTGGCCTTCAAGGAATCGACCCTCAATCCCGCTGCCCGCGGTGCCTCCGGGGCCACCGGGCTGATGCAGGTGACGCCGGGGGCGGCACGCAGTGTCGGGGTCAGTGATATTGCGTCGCTGGATGGCAATGTTCGGGCCGCCAGCAAATACCTGGCGATGATCCGGCGCAACTTCTTCAACAGCAGCCAGCTCGATGAGCGCGAGCGTCTGGCCTTTGTCCTGGCCGGCTACAATATGGGGCCGCAGCGAGTGCAAAGCCTGCGGGCCGAGGCACGCCGGCGCGGGCTGAACCCCAATCAGTGGTATTTCCAGGTGGAGCGGGTGGCCATGGAACAGATGGGCATGGGGGTGGTCAGCTATGTGAATAGCGTGAACAAGTACCATCTGGCCTATCAGCGTGAGCGTTATTTGCTGGAACCTTGAATGTATCGATTTTTTTGATTGAATTTAGCCGATTTATGCGCTTTTAGTATTTAATTAATTGGCTATTCTGTGGTCATCAACTCCCAATACGAAGGGCCACTGCAATGCACAACCTGATCAAAACCCTTGCTGCAACCCAGGCCGGCTATGGCCTGACCATCCTGCGCATCATTGCCGGTATCACCTTCGCCGCCCATGGCGCGCAGAAGCTGTTTGGCTGGTTTGGCGGCTACGGCCTGGCCGGTGTGGCCCAGTGGATGGAAAGCATCGGCCTGGCGCCGGGCTACCTGATGGCCCTGCTGGCCGGCAGTGCCGAGTTCTTCGGTGGTCTGGCGCTGATTGTCGGCCTGCTGGCGCGCCCCGCAGCAGCGGTACTGGCGGTGACCATGCTGGTGGCCATTGTCACCGTGCATCTGGCCAATGGCTTCTTTATGAGCAACAACGGCTACGAATTTGCCCTGGCCCTGCTGGCCATCAGCCTGGCGGTGATGATCGAAGGCGCCGGCAAGTTGTCGCTGGATCGCCGTATCGCCGGCTAATAGGCTGCTGTAATGCCAAAGGCCCTCCTTGCGAGGGCCTTTGTCTTTCTAGCCTGGCTTGGCGGCGGCCAGTTGCGCGGCGGCTTCCAGGCGCAGGCGTTCACGCTCATCGAAGTTGGCTTCGATCAGGCCTTCGATGGCGCTGTTCTTTTCCTGCTGGCTCAGCCCAGTGTTGGCTTCGATGGCGGCCTTCTCCGCCTGGTACTGGGCAATGCGCCGGGCCCAGTGCTGGCGCTGCTGGTCAAGGGCTTCCAGGCGTTGGGTGGCCTCGGTCCCAACCAGTTGCTGGCGCAGCTGGCGGATCTGCGTCGGGCTGGCGCCTGTGGCCTTGAGCTGAGCGGTCTGGTTGCGCAGTTCGTTTTGCAATTGTGGCAGCACGGCGTCCTGCATTTCGGCGGGCAGGCTGTTGCGCAGTTGCTCCACTGCTGCGGCCTTGGCCGCATCATCCAGACGGGGATCATGAACGATGGCCAGACGCTGCAGGCTGAACTGGTTATAGGCCTCTTCACGGGCGAAAAAGGCCTGATGCACGTCGCTGTCGAAGAGGCGCGCGCGCAAGGCTTGCACCGCCAGTTCGCGCTGACGCAGGGCCGCCAGGTTGGCCATTTGCGGCAAGTCGCGTTCCAGCATTACCAGCTCGCGTTTGTACTGCAGATACTGCTCCAGCAGCGTCAGGGCCTGCTGCCTGGCGGGTTCGGCCAGCTGCTTGGCAATATAGCCCTGCAGGCGTTCGATGCTGGCCGCCAGGGGCTCTTCGCCTACGGCGGCGAGAAAGTAATCGAAGATGCGCCGGATATCCTCGCTGATCAGCAGATTGCCCTGGGCATCCAGGCGAAAGACCCCATCCACCTCGGTGCCGGCAAAGGAAGCCGGCAGGCTCTTGAGGGTGGCGGCGGACCGGGATTCATGTTGGATGGCTGTTCTGCTGGTATGGGCAGCAGGCATCGTTGACTGTTCAGCTTGACTCCGTTGCGGCGCCTGGCCCGGTTCGGGTTGCTGCAGGTACAGCAGTACGGCGAGGCTGGCGGCAAAGGGCAGGGGCGAAAGCAGCAGGAGTTTTTTCACGGCAATGCTCGGCACGATAAGGGGCCCGCAAGGGCCCCTTGGGAGGATCACAGGCCGTCGTTTTTCAGGCGGTTGGCATGCTGACGATAGACGGTTACCGGGTCGGTCTCGAACAGGCTGGTCAGGCCGAAGGCCTGGTTGACCTCGTCCAGATGGTTCATCCGGTAGTTGTCGCGGATCACCTTGCCCATGCGCGAGCTGCAACGGCCGACCAGGCCGTCGTTGGCTTCGCTGCCAAAGGTCAGTGAACTGGCGCCGAGCAGCAGGTCGCTGGGGTCGAGGATATTGGTCACCGGGCTGGTGCCGCTCCAGGAGTAGTAGCGCACGCCATTGACGCTGTAGGCACCCTCGCCGCAGGCCGTGGTCGGAATGCCCTGGGGAAACTTGGCGTTGAAGCGCGCGGCGCCTTCACTGTTCAGTGACTCCAGAGAACCCAGGGCGTTCTGCGGGCTGGTGCTGGAACTGCCGGAGAGGAAGTTGATCAGCGTACCGAGGCCGTTGACGATACCGGCCAACAGGGTTTCGCCGGCCGAGCCCGGGGGCACCTGGCGGATAAAGTCGGCGGTGGCCGAGCCCTTGTGCGGCGCCCCGACGCTGGTGGCCGAGGCCACCAGATCCGGGCGGATGGCGGCCACATAGCGGATGGTCGGGCCGCCATGGCTGTGGCCGATCAGGTTGACCTTGCCCTTGCCACTGATGGCGACGATCTCTTCGACCTGTTCCAGCAGTTGCTCGCCTCGGGCTTCGGAGGTGTCCAGCTGGCTGACTTCGGTGATATAGACGCTGGCGCCATCGCGGCGCAGGGCTGAGGGGATGCCATACCAGTAGTCGACACCCAGCAGGCTGTCGAAGCCGAGCATGCCGTGGGTCAGGACGACAGGGTATTTGGTTTTGGTGTAGCCGGAGGAGCCGAACCAGAAGGCATGGGCCTGGGTGGTGGCCATCAGGCCGGCACCGAGGCAGAGGGCAAGCAGGGTTTTCTTGTTATTCATCATTACGCTCGCAGTGGGTTGAGTCGGGCAGTGCGGGCATTCCATGCGGCCTAATACCCCCGTCCCGGGGACAAACTCAGGCTGGCGAGGTATCGCAGAAAGCATGCCAGGTGCCGCTGATGCGACGGCGATGGCTCTAAAACGCCTGTTTGATCGTTGTGCCGTTATTTATTTGGCGTTCAGATATCGGCGCGCCTGTTACGGGGCGAAACCGCCAGAGCGGTCGAATCGCCACAAATGCGCCGGCCTAGAGGCGAAGAAAAGCGGCGCAAAAGGGTCAATCCGAGGCGTTTCTGTAGGTGGCCAATCAAAGGATGGGGTGTCGTTTTCGCCTTGGAAAGCTGCGTGTTGACAGGCTCGTGTGAGGTTCTTAGGATGCTGACCCATGCGCCGATTTAAACAGCTACTTGCGGGGCGCCGGGTGACCTGTATGCACAGGGCCCTGAGAAGTTCTCATCGAGGCTTCGAAATACCGCTAAAGCGCTGGTTCGGTGTCGCCTCTCACCGCTGCCCAGCGGGATTCACGAGGCGGAGACACACAGATGACCTGTCCCCAACCCCATATTCGTCTGGCCCCCATCACCAGCGGCCCGCTACGTAACCCGCGGATCTTGCTGGGCGGCAGTCACCAGCCGACGCTGTTGCGCTACCTCGACGGCTGGCCCAAGCGCTGGGGCGCACCCTCCACCTTTATGATCCAGTTCACCCATGACGGTGAGTCCCTGAGCCGTTTTGCCAGCGACAGCTTCGATCTGGCGGTGATTCAGGCGCCCAGCGCCGAGCAGCTGGACGAAGGCGTGCGGCAACTGGTGCGGGTGGCGCGTCAGGGGCTGATTACCCGGCGCTGATGGATGGGGCCTGAAGCCCCTCAGGTATAGTCGATCGCGACCACATACCAGAGCCTGTCCCCGGTTGGGGTCTGCACCCGTACCTCGGCGTCCAGGCTCTTGCCGACCAGGGCTCGGGCCAGGGGCGAGTCGATGCTGATCAGGTTCTGCTTCAGGTCCAGCTCGTCGGGGCCGACGATGCGGTAGCGCGCCTCGCTGCCGTCCTCATCTTCCAGGGTTACCCAGGCGCCGAAGTAGACCTTGTCTGGATCGCTGGGGCGGGCGCTGACGACCTTGAGACTTTCCAGGCGCTTGGTCAGGAAGCGCACACGGCTGTCGATCTCGCGCAGCATCTTCTTGCCATAGGTGTACTCGGCGTTCTCCGAGCGATCACCCTGGGCAGCGGCTTCGCTGACCGCCTGGGTAACCTGGGGGCGGCGTACATGCCAGAGCTCATGCAGTTCGGCGCGCAGGCGCGCCTCACCTTCGGGGGTGATCAGGGGCGTGCCGGCGCTGCGAGGGGGGCGATAACGGCTCATAAACCACTCGATAGGCAAGGGGCGCAGAGTCTATCAGCCCTCGCGCAACACCGTCAGCGGGCTGATATTCAGCGCCCGGCGCGTCCCCAGCACGCCGGCCGTGGCCACCAGCAGGGCGCCCAGCAGCGGCAGCAGAAGCAGCCAGGGGTGGGGCTGCCAGGCCAGGTCGAAGGCAAAGCGATAGAGCAGATAGCTGATCAGCTCGCAGCCCAGTGCGGCGAGCAGGCCGCTGGCGGCGCCTAGCAGGCCGAACTCGGCGCGCCGTGCCCTGATCAGCAGGCGCCGTTCGGCGCCCAGGGCACGTAGCAGGGCGCCTTGGCGGATGCGCTCGTCCAGGGTTGCCTGTAGCCCGGCGAACAGCACGGTCAGGCCGGCAGCGAGGACGAACAGCAGGACAAATTCGATGGCCAGGGTGACCTGGTCGAGGATGCTGCGCAGTTGCGCCAGCAGCGCCTCGACCTGCAGCAGGGTCACGGCGGGGAAGGCGCGGGCAAGCTCCACCAGCTGGCGTTCCTGGTTGGGCGGCAGGTAGAAGCTGGTCAGGTAGGTGGTCGGCAGATCCTGCAGGGTGCCGGGCTCGAAGATCATGTAGAAGTTGGGCTGGAAGTTGTTCCAGTCCACCTTGCGCAGGCTGGTGACCCGGGTTTCGCGCTCGAGACCACCGACGCTGAAGGTCAGGCGATCACCGATCTGCAGCTTGAGGCTCTCGGCCAGTTCGGACTCCACCGATACACCGGGCAGGTCACTCGCTGCCCGTTCGGACCACCAGCTGCCAGCGATCAGCTGGTTGTCGGCGGGTAGCTCGGCGGCCCAGGTCAGGCTGAGATCGCGGCGAATGGCACGCTCGCCCTGGGATTCCTTGCTGACCAGCTGGCGCACCGGCTCACCGTTGATCAGGGTCAGGCGCCCCGGCACCACAGGGAACAGGGGCGCGGGATGGGGTGACAGCTCGGCCAGGCGAGCGGCAAAGGCCTGCTGCTCGGCCGGCAGGATATTCAGGGCGAAGTGATTGGGCGCCTGCTCCGGCAATTGTTCCTGCCAGGTGTCGAGCAATTCGCCGCGTAGCAGTGCGATCAGGCTCATGGCCAGGATGATCAGGCCAAAGGCCAGGCTCTGCCCGGCGGCAGCCAGTGGGTGGCGCAACAGCTGGCCCAGACCCAGGCGCCAGGGCAGGGCGGCATCGGCGAGCAGACGGCGCAGGCTCTTCAGGCCAAGCAGCAGTGCGCCACCCAGCAGCAGGGCGGTGAGCAGGCCGCCGCCGAGCAGGGCCAGGGTCAGTCGCAGGTCCAGGCTCAGGCGCCACATGATCAGGCCCAGGGCCAGCAGGGCCGCGCCATACACCAGCCAGGCGCTGGCCGGCAGCGGCAGCAGGTCGCGGCGCAGCACCCGCAGCGGCGGTACGCGGCCGAGGGCGGCCAGCGGTGGCAGGGCGAACCCGGCCAGGGCCACCAGGCCTGTGGCCATCCCCGCCAGGGCCGGCCACAGGCCGCCGGGAGGGATTTGTGCCGGTAACAGATCGCCCAACAGGCTGAACAGGGTCAGTTGCGCCAGCCAGCCGAGCAGGGCGCCGACCAGGCTGGCCGCCACGCCGAGCAGGGCCAGTTGCAGGCTGAATAGGCCGAGGGCTT
>JBFHPI010000196.1:0-6172 GCA_041592855.1 Pseudomonas sp. | reverse complement strand
GCCTGCTCCACCACGGCGGCCAAAGCGGCCAGCAATTTATAGTCAAACAAATCATTTTTCCTAATGAGTCATGAGCATCATTGATTTTTCTTATGTTGAAACTAGCCCCAGACTGGCCCCATCACAACCCCCGACAGGAACCTGCCATGTCCGGCGAAACCTCCTTGAGCACCCTGCTGAGCCACCTCTCGCCGCGCCTCAACCCCGGCACCTATGTCTTCTGCAGTCTGCCGTCGCCCAGCCCCGAGCAGCTTGCCGTGGCCCTGGGCAGCTTTCGCGAGGCTGAAGGCATGACCCTGATCCTGCCCCGGGAGATCGCCGAACAGATGGGGCTTGACTACGACTACCAGGCCGCCTGGATCACCCTCGAGGTGCATTCCGCATTGGCCGCAGTTGGCCTGACAGCCGCGTTCGCCACGGCATTGGCCGGCGCCGACATCAGTTGCAATGTGATCGCCGGTTATCACCACGACCATCTCTTCGTCGCCCAGGCGGACGCTCAGCGGGCTCTGGACGTACTGCGCACACTCGCCCGGGAGCAACGCTGACATGTGGCAAAGCTATAGCAACGGCCTGCTGATCGCCGCCGGCCTGATCATCGCCCTGGGCGCGCAGAACGCCTTCGTCCTGGCCCAGAGCCTGCGTCGCGAGCATCACCTGCCGGTGGCCCTGCTCTGCGTGTTATGCGATGCCCTGCTGGTCGCCGCCGGAGTGTTCGGCCTGGCCACCCTGCTGGCGCAAAGCCCGCTGCTGCTGCATATCGCCCTGTGGGGCGGCGCCGCGTTTCTCCTCTGGTATGGCGCCCAGGCCCTGCTGCGCGCCTGCCGGCCCCAGGCACTGAATAGCGATGGCCTGGGCACGCCTCGCTCACTGCGCGGCGTACTGCTGGCCGCCCTGGCGGTGACCCTGCTCAACCCCCATGTGTACCTGGATACCGTGCTGCTGATCGGCTCCCTCGGCGCGCAACAGACCGTGCCCGGCGCCTATGCCCTGGGCGCCGCCAGCGCCTCGCTGCTGTGGTTTATGAGCCTGGCCCTGGGCGCCGCCTGGCTTGCCCCCTGGCTGGCGCGGCCGGCGACCTGGCGGGTGATCGACCTGGGCGTGGCACTGATGATGTTCACCATCGCCGCACAATTGCTGGCCAACCCCTCGATTGCCTGACCGGGTTCCCACACAGTTGTCGCGTGTTTAAGGCTTCAGGCCGGTGCTATGATTCAGGGCTCGCGGCGCATGCCATAGAAGCGCCGCAACCATAGCCGCCCGTGATCGGCTTCGCGCACACCGCACCCGACCTGATTAGGAGATCAACCATGGCTTTCGAATTGCCGCCACTGCCGTACGCCCATGACGCCCTGCAGCCGCACATTTCCAAGGAAACCCTGGAATACCACCACGACAAGCACCACAACACCTACGTGGTGAACCTGAACAACCTGGTGCCGGGCACCGAGTTCGAAGGCAAGACCCTCGAAGAAATCGTCAAGACCTCCTCCGGCGGCATCTTCAACAACGCTGCCCAGGTGTGGAACCACACCTTCTACTGGAACTGCCTGAGCCCCAACGGTGGCGGTCAGCCCACCGGTGCCCTGGCGGATGCCATCAACGCCGCCTTCGGTTCCTTCGACAAGTTCAAGGAAGAGTTCAGCAAGGTTTCCATCGGCACCTTCGGCTCCGGCTGGGGCTGGCTGGTGAAGAAGGCCGACGGTTCCCTGGCCCTGGCCAGCACCATCGGCGCCGGCTGCCCGCTGACCAGCGGCGACACCCCGCTGCTGACCTGCGACGTGTGGGAGCATGCCTACTACATCGACTACCGCAACCTGCGTCCGAAGTATGTCGAGGCGTTCTGGAACCTGGTCAACTGGGACTTCGTCGCCCAGAACTACGCGGCCTGAGTTTCTCCCGCTTGAAAAAAACCGGTCACTGACCGGTTTTTTTCTGCCCGCGTTTCAGCCTCAAAGCAGTTTTCTGACCGCATAGGCCGGCTGCAACTGCTCCACCTGCTGCACACTCTGGCTGAGCAAACGATCCGCTGCCACAGGCCCAAGAAACTCGCACAGGCCGATATACAGCAGGTTAAGCAGTTTGCGCAGCTGCTCCGGAGTCAGGCCCAGCAAGCCCTGCTCGTCGCCCTGCAGCAGCCAGGCACGCAGACGCAGGCGCGTACCATCAACGACCTGCATGCCTCCCAGGTTGCCGGCGGCGAAGCGGCGCAGGCGCTCACTCTGCTCGATGCCCAGGGCATTGAACAAGGCCTGGCAGAGCAGGCCGAAACTGTGCCGCGCCTGACCATTGAGCGCCGGCTCGGGCGCCTGCCTGCCCTGCTGCTGACGCCAGGCATGCAGCTGCGGCGCCGGGTCCGGCAGCAGCGCCGAAAGTGGCCCGGTCAGGGCCCCGACCAGCTCGCGGTAGAGCTTGGCCCGCTCCAGGCGTAACCCACTGGCCTGGGCCACTTCGGCCAGAAACTCGTTGAGGGCGAAGGGCGGTTTCTCGGCATAGCGGTCCTCCCACAGACAGAGCACCGCCAGCAGTTCATCCCCGGCAAAGTGCCCGGCCAGCCCGGTGTAGATGGCGCGACGGCGCGTCACCAGACTCATTTACCAACCCTCCCGGGCAGCGTTTCGGCATCGAAGGTCTGCGCCAGATTGAACTCGGGGTAGCCCACCTCGGCATGCTCGGCATAATCCAGACCGCGCTGCTCATCCTGGCTGGAGGCCCGCAGGCCAAACAGTTTGTCCAACAGCAGATAGAGCAGCAGCGCCAGCGGGAAGGCCCAGAGAAAAGCCGCCGCCGCCCCCAGCAACTGCACGCCGACCCGCTCCCAGTTGAACAGGTCGCCGCTGTAGAACAACCCAGCAGCCACAGTGCCCCAGACCCCGGCAAAGCCATGCACCGGCACCGCGCCTACGACATCATCCAGCTGCAGACGATCAAGCAGTCGCATGCCGAACACCACCACGAATCCGGCCACCAGCCCGGTGAGCAGGGCAAAGCCGGGCTGCATGCTGGCACAGCCGGCCGTGATGCCCACCAGGCCACCGAGGGAACCATTGACCGTGGTGGTCAGCAGCACCGGGCTGGCACTGCCACGCTGGGCGAGGAAGGCGCCCAGGGCGCCCGCCGTGGCCGCCAGATGGGTATTGAGGGCGATCAGGCCGAGACTGACATTCATTTCCAGACTGCTGCCGGCATTGAAGCCGAACCAGCCGACCCAGAGGATAAAGCCGCCCAGGGCGACCAGACTCAGGTTATGCCCGGGAATCAGGCGCGGCGTGCCATCAGCAGCATAGCGCCCCAGACGCGGCCCCAGCACCAGGATACCGGCCAGGGCGCACCAGGCACCGACACTGTGCACCACGGTGGAGCCGGCAAAGTCGATAAAGCCCAGGCCGGCCAGCCAACCCTGGCCACCGTACAGGCCGCTCCACACCCAGCTGCCAAAGACCGGGTAGATCAGGCCGCTGATGACCACCGCACCGATCAGATAGGCCGAGAAGCGTGTGCGTTCGGCCATGGCACCGCTGGCGATGGTAGCCGCCGTGGCGGCGAACATCATCTGGAACAGCAGAAAGGTGAAGTCCCAGGGCTCGCCCTCCTGCAGGGCAAAGTGGCTGGTGCCGAACCAGCCGGTGAGGTTGCTGCCAAACATCAGGCCAAAGCCCAGCAACCAGAACACAATGCTGCCGGCGCAGGCATCCATATAGTTTTTCATCATCACGTTGACGGCGTTCTTGGCCCGTGACATGCCGCTTTCCAGCAGGGCAAAGCCGGCCTGCATAAAAAACACCAGTACGCTGGCCAGTACCAGCCAGGCGGTATTGCTCGCCTCGCCAGCACCAGCATGGGCCGATGATGAGAACCCCAGCACCAGAATGCCTACGCTCGCTTTGTTCATCCCCATATCCCCCAAAGAGTGAGTGATGGAGATACCGCAACTCTTGTGCCAATACGTGCAGGCTGGCTTCTGGATAAATCGTTCGGCAAACTGCTAATGGCCCTTTGACTGCAGGCGCGACTTTGCCAATACTCAGGTACGTCAGACGCCCAGTGCCTCGAACAAGGAAACTCACTTGAAGCTGGAACTGAAAAACAGCTTGTCACTCAAGTTGCTGCGCGTTGTGCTGCTTTCGGCACTGGTCGTGGGCGTGGTCCTCAGTTGTGCGCAAATCGTCTTCGACGCCTATAAAACCCGCCAGGCCATTGCCAACGACGCCCAGCGCATTCTCGGCATGTTCCGCGACCCTTCCACCCAGGCGGTCTACAGCCTGGACCGGGAGATGGGCATGCAGGTGATCGAGGGCCTGTTCCAGCATGAATCCGTGCGCACTGCCGCCATCGGTCATCCCAACGAACCCATGCTGGCTGAGAAATCCCGCGAGCGGGTCGATATGCCCACCCGCTGGCTCACCGACCCGATCCTTGGCCAGGAACAGAGTTTCGTCACCAAACTGGTGGGCCGTGGCCCCTACAGCGAATACTACGGCGACCTCAATATCACCCTGGACACCGCTCCCTACGGGCAGAGCTTCGTCACCAATTCGGTGATCATCTTTATCTCTGGCGTACTGCGCGCCCTGGCCATGGGTCTGGTGCTCTATCTGGTCTACCACTGGCTGCTGACCAAGCCCCTGTCGAAGATCATCGAGCACCTGACCAACATCAATCCGGACCGTCCCAGCGAACACAAGCTGCCCATGCTCAAGGGCAACGAGAAAAACGAACTGGGCCTGTGGATCAACACCGCCAACCAGCTGCTGTCTTCCATCGAACGCAACACCCACCTACGCAGAGAGGCGGAAAACAGCCTGCTGCGCATGGCCCAGTACGACTTTCTCACCGGTCTGCCCAACCGCCAGCAGCTGCAACAGCAACTGGATCAGATCCTCGATGATGCCGGCCGCCTGCAACGCCGCGTAGCCGTGCTCTGTGTCGGCCTGGACGACTTCAAGGGCATCAACGAACAGTTCAGCTACCAGACCGGCGACCAGCTGCTGCTGGCTCTGTCCGACCGCCTGCGCGGCCACAGCGGCCGCCTCGGCGCCCTGGCCCGCCTGGGTGGTGACCAGTTCGCCCTGGTCCAGGCCGATATCGAACAGCCCTACGAGGCCGCCGAGCTGGCCCAGAGCGTGCTGGACGACCTGGACACCCCCTTCACTCTGGACAACCAGGAAGTGCGCCTGCGCGCCACCATCGGCATCACCCTGTTCCCGGAAGACGGCGACAGCACCGAAAAGCTGCTGCAGAAAGCCGAACAGACCATGACGCTGGCCAAGAGCCGCTCGCGCAACCGCTATCAGTTCTATATCGCCAGCGTCGACAGCGAAATGCGCCGCCGCCGCGAGCTGGAAAAGGATTTGCGCGAGGCCCTGGCTGGGGATCAGTTCCATCTGGTCTACCAACCCCAGATCGACTACCGCGACCATCAGGTGGTCGGCGTCGAAGCCCTGCTACGCTGGCAGCACCCACAACACGGCTTTGTCCCGCCCGACCTGTTTATCCCCCTGGCCGAGCAGAACGGCACCATCATTCCCATCGGCGAATGGATTCTTGACCAGACCTGCAAGCAACTGCGCGAATGGCATGACCAGGGTTTCACCGAGCTGCGCATGGCGGTCAACCTGTCCACCGTGCAACTGCACCATGCCGAGCTGCCACGGGTGATCAACAACCTGATGCAGATGTACCGACTGCCACCGCGCAGCCTGGAGCTGGAGGTCACGGAAACCGGCCTGATGGAAGACATCAACACCGCTGCCCAGCATCTGCTCAGCCTGCGCCGCTCCGGCGCCCTGATCGCCATCGACGACTTTGGTACCGGCTACTCCTCGCTGAGCTACCTGAAGACCCTGCCGCTGGACAAGATCAAGATCGACAAGAGCTTCGTTCAGGACCTGCTGGAAGACGAAGATGACGCCACCATCGTTCGCGCCATCATCCAGCTGGGCAAGAGCCTGGGCATGCAGGTGATCGCCGAAGGCGTGGAAACCGTTGAGCAGGAAGCCTATATCATGGCCCAGGGCTGCAACGAGGGTCAGGGCTACTTCTACAGCAAGCCCCTGCCGGCCCGGGAACTGACCAACTACCTGAAGCAGGCCCGTCGCCTGAGTACCTCGGCCAACCCGGCCACGCTCTGAGCCACGACCCTGCCAGACAAGCAAACGCCCCGTTGATCGGG
>JBFHPI010000195.1:0-6193 GCA_041592855.1 Pseudomonas sp. | reverse complement strand
GCCGGACTGGTGGCGCGGCCGACCCAGGGTGAGCAAGCGATGCAGGGGTTGCGCGACAACCTGGGGCTGGCACTGGGGGCTGGGCTGCTGCTGGGGCTGCTGCTCTATTACCTGCGCAGCTGGTGGAAGCTGGGGCGCGACCCGCGCAAGGGCCTGATCATTCCGCTGTTTGCGCCTCCCGAGGGCATTGGCCCGGCCACCGCCGGTTATCTCTGGCATCAAGGGTTCAGTCGGGGTTTTGATTCGGCCAAGGCCCTGGCCATCAGCATCACCGAGTTGGCCATCGGCGGCCGCCTGCAACTGGAGGATGACCCACGCAAGGGTCGCTTTAACCTTAGCCGTATCGGCAATGCGCAGTCCTGGCATGCGGAACAGAGCTGGCTGGATACGCTGTTTGCCGACGCCGAGGCCCCGCCGTTGCAGTTGGGGGGCAGCTATCAGGCGCGCTTGGCTACGGCCGTGGGCGTTCTGAGCAAACAGTTGCAAGCCTGGGGCAAGCAATGGTTTACCCATAACTACGGGCGCTGGGGCCTGGGCTTGCTGCTGGCGGTGTTGGGGTGCGGCCTGATGCTGTTTTTCAGCCTGCACAGCGCCGATGCTATGGGCCAGGCCTTTGCCGGCCTGCTGTTTACCCTGGCCTTTGGTGGCCCGGCCCTGGGTCTGCTGGTATTGGCCTGGCGTCAGCCGAGCGTGAAGGTGGGCCTGTCTATGGGGTTGGGCGGGCTGCTGTTTTTCTGGCCGGCTCCGATTGGGCTGTGGCTGCTGAGTGAGGTGGTCAACACCTGGGTGTTGCTGCTGATCGGCGGCTATGCCGCGCTGGTGCTGCTGTTCTTCTACCTGCTGCCGGCACCGACCCTGGCGGGGCGGCGCCTGCTCGATCAGCTGGAGGGCTATCGCAACTACCTGCAGCTGGCCGAAGGCGACAGCCTGGCCCAGGCCGGCGCCGCGCCGGCCATGAGTATTGCCCTGTATGAACAGCACCTGCCCTACGCCATGGCCCTGGGCGTGGAAGAGCAATGGAGTGCACGCTTTAGCGCGGCTCTGGCCAGCGGTCTGATCGATCCGGCGCAGCGTGACTATCAGCCTGGCTGGTATCGCAGTCGCGCGCGCTTCGCCTCTCCTGCCGCACTCAGCAGCGCCCTGGCTGGGGGCTTGAGCCGTGCCACGGCCAGCACCTCGACGCCACCGTCCAGCTCCTCGTCCGGTGGTTCGTCGGGTGGCGGATCATCCGGTGGTGGCCGCGGCGGTGGTTGGTAGGGGCTATTCAATACAGGCTCAAGGGCTGGCCGCTGCGACCAAAGGCGAGAAAGCGGCCGATGTTGCCGGCCTCGATGGCGCCCACCATCATGCGCAGCGGCTGTTCGGCCTCATCGCTGCTCGGCGCCAGGCCGGCGCGCCCGCTTAGGCCGGCGGCGAACAGCAGGTCCCAGGCCTGGCCGGTGCGTTCGGCCTCGGCGCACAGGCTGGCGAAGTTCGCCAGCTCAGCGGGCAGTTTGTCCACGCACAGCACCGGCTTGAGGGCGCCGCCCTGCCCCTGGGCGAAGGCCACACGCTCGGCCTCGCTGGCATCCTCCGGCAGCTCGGCGCGGACGAATACCAGCAATAAGCGCTGGGGCTCGGGCTGGGCCTGGGCGGCGCTGAGCAGGTCGGAGAAATCGTCGATAGGCATGGTGGCTGATCCGGGGAGGCGATGGCTGGGCTCCACACTGCCATGCCGGGTTTGCGCTGAACATATCCCCAAAGGTGTATGCCTTAGGGCCTTTGCCATTGCAGCAGGCGACCATCGGACAGGGCGCTGAAGTACTGCCCGGTTGTCTGGGCAAAGGCTACCGCCACTACGGCCCGGCCCCTGTTGCTGTAAAAGCTCTGGCGCGGCGCCTGCCAGTGTTGCAGGGGTTGTCCAGCCGTTACCGACCACAGGCGGGTGCTGCCATCCGGGCTGCCGGTCAGCAGCTGGCTACTGTCCGGGCTAAAGCGCGCGGTGCTGATGGAGCCGCGCGCCTGGCCGATCTCTGTTAGCGGCTGGCCATCGCTCAATTGCCAGATACGGCCCTTGCCATGGTAACGGCCGGCAAACAGCAGGCGCTGGTCGTCACTCAGGGCCAGGCTGCTCAGGCCGCTGGCGAAGCGCCAGGTGAGCAAGGCCTGGCCACTATCCAGATCCCAAAATTGCACCACACCATCGTCGGCGCCGCTGGCACCCAGGCGCCCGTCACGGCTGATCACCACTGCCTGTACCGTGCTGCCATGGCGAATGCGCGCCAGGGGCTGGCCCAGGCGGGTGTCCAGCAGCACCGCGCTGTGGTCGCGCAGGCCAGCCAGTATGCGCCGACCATCGTCGCTGACGGCCAGGGACTGAATGGCGCCATCCAGCAGCCAGCTGCCCAGGGCCTGGCCGGTGCCGCTGTTCCACAGGGTCAGCTGGCGGCCCTCGGCGGTGGCGGCAAAACGGCCGTTGGCGGCCAGGGCGGTGGCATTCAGGACGGACAGGCCTTCGGCCTGGTGATTCCAGTCATACAGGCGCTGATGGTCGCTCAGCCGCCACAGGCTGCCGCCATGACGCACGCTGCCGACCAGCACCTGCTCGGCCTGGGCATCGAAGCTGACACTGAATACGCCTGCCTCTTCGGTCAGTGCCCAGCTGGCGCTCGGCGGTTCGCTGCAGGCGCTGAGCAGCAGGGCGCAGAGCAGCAGGGTCAGGTGACGGGGCATGAGGATTCCGGGAGGATGGGCCTTGCTACAGGCTAGCATTGCCAGGCAGGTGCCATGGGCATGCAGATTCAGGGTTTGTTCTTGTTCAGGCTTTTCAGCCGTTGGTTGGCGCGCTGCACCGCGGCCATCTTTTCCGGGCGCTTCATGCGCTTCCATTGCCTGATTTCGGCCTTGCTGCGCCCGCAGCTCAGGCACAGCTCGCCGCTTAACTGGCAAACCGCAATGCAGGGGTTCTCAATCTCCTTGGCCATGCCTTAGCGCCTGCCTGAACGCTGACGCGCCAGGCGTTGTTGCCAGTTGCCGCCATCGACCCGCAGGCACTGTTGTTCGTTGTCGAGGTGTACATGGGCGGCCGGGGCATCAAGTGCAATCCCCGCAGCCTGCAAAGCGGTAGCAGTCAGTTCCTGCATCAGGCGCTCCTGGCCCTTGGCGATGGCGGCATCCTGTTCCGCCTGGCTGGCGAACACCCAGATCACCCGCAGGCTGGCGGGGAAACGCTGGAAATCGACGTCATGGGTCAGCCACTGGAAGCCGATAATCTCCGCCTTGGCGGATTCGCAGGCCTCGGTCAGGGTCGCGGCCAGCGTTCGCTCAATCCGGCCTTGTTCGCGGTTAGTTAAACGCATGGGGGGTTCCTGGGCGATGTTGCCGTGCAGGATAACGCCTTACAGGGCGGGTTTATGCGGGTGGCAGGTTGCGCAGCGTCGTGCCGGACAGTTACTTGTCGAACAGCCGCAGAGCATTTACCGGACACAAGATCACCCGCGAGAGCTGTTTGGCGCTGGATGACTGTCGCCCTGCCCGGCCTGTTCAAACTGTAGCAACAGGCTCATGGCTGGAGCGCGGCCAGCAGGGTGTCGAGGTTGTACTTGAACATACCCAGGTAGGTGCTGGCCGGTCCCTCGCTGGCCAGGGCATCGGAGTACAGGGTGCCGCCGACCTGGGCCCCGGCCTCGTTGGCGATCTGCTGGATCAGGCGTGGGTCGCGGATGTTTTCCACAAACACCGCCTTGACCCCGTCGGCACGAATCTGCCGGATCAGTGCGGCCACTTCGGCGGCGGACGGTTCGTCCTCGGTGCTCAGGCCCTGGGGCGCGATAAATTTCAGAGCATAGGCCTGGCCCAGGTAGGCGAAGGCGTCATGGCTGGTGATGATGGTGCGCTGCGCGGGCGGCAATTGCCCCAACCCGGCCTTGGCCTCGACCAGCAGGGCACGGATCTGGCTGATATAGGCCTCGCTGCGGTAGGCGTAATGCTGGGCATTGGCCGGATCGATCTGGCTCAGGGCCTGGGTGATGTTGCGCACATAAATTTCCGCATTGGCCAGGTTCTGCCAGGCATGGGGGTCAGGGACTTTTTCGCCGTGCTCATCGAGCATCAGCGGCAGCACCCCGGTGCTGGCGTCTATGCGTGTGCCAGGGGCTTCGCTGCTGTTGATCAGGCGCGCCAGCCAGGGTTCGAAGCCCAGGCCGTTGGCGATAATCAGGTCGGCGGCGACCAGCGCCTTGGCGTCTTCGGCGCTGGGCTGGTAGACGTGGGCGTCGGCATCGGCACCGACCAGATTGCGCAGCACTATGCGATCGCCGGCGATATTTTGGGTAATGTCGGCCAAAATGCTGAAGCTGGTGACAACCTTGAGTTTCTCCTCAGCGTTGACACATAGGCTAAAACTTAGGGTCAGCAGGGCAAGCAGGATGCGCATGGTGGTTCCTCAATGGACGGGCGATAAATGGGATTGGCGACGCAGCAGGCCATTTAGTGGCCCGAGCAGTACGGAGCAGATGTAGGCCAGGCCGGCGAGCAGCACGATGCATGGGCCGCTCGGCAGGTTGGCGTAGTAGGACAGCAGCAGCCCGAGCCAGACGCAGACCGCGCCGGTGAGGGCGGCGAGCAGCAACATGCTCGGCAGGTGGCGGCTCCAGAAGCGTGCGGCAGCGGCGGGCAGCATCATCAGGCCGACCACCATCAGCGCGCCGATGGCCTGAAAGCCGACCACCAGGTTGAGCACCACCAGGCTTAGAAACAGCCCATAGGCCAGCGGGCCGAAGCGGCTGACGCCGGCAAGAAACAGCGGGTCGAGGCTGTCCATCAGTAACCAGCGATAGATCAGCGCAAGCAGCGCCAGGCTGGCGATGGACACCAGCAGCATGCCGTTCAGGGTGGGCGGGTCCACAGCCAGCACCGAGCCGAACAGCAGGTGCAGCAGGTCCAGCTTGTTGCCGGCCAGGCCCAGCAGCAGAACGCCGCTGGCCAGGGAAATCGGGTAAATGGCGGCCAGGCTGGCGTCTTCGCGCAGGCCGGTGCGCCGAGTGACCCAGGCCGCCAGGCCCGCCATGCCAAGGCCGGCAACCAGGCCACCGAGGGTCAATGCCGGCAGGCTCAGGCCGAACAGCCAGAAGCCCAGCGCAGCGCCCGGCAGAATGCCGTGGGCGATGGCATCACCCATCAGGCTCAGGCGGCGCAACACCAGAAACACCCCCAGCGGCCCGGCACTCACGGCCAGCGCCACACCGCCGTACAAGGCGCGGCGCATAAAGGCGAACTCGACAAAGGGCCCCCAGAGCAGTTCCAGGTTCACGCCACCTGCTCCAGGGCTGAGCGCTGGCCGGTCAGCTCGTTTATGGGCGCGAAGGTGCAGCCGCTGCGCGATACCAGCAGGGCATTGTCCAGGTGCTGGCTCATGTGGCTGAGGGAGTGGCTGACCACGATCTGCGTGCGGCCCTCGGCCTGCCAGCGCTTGATGTGCTGCCAGAGCAGGGTCAGGCCCTGTTCATCCAGGGCGGCTTCCGGCTCGTCGAGCAGCAGCACCTGCGCGTCGGTCAGGCTCAGGCGAGCCAGCAGGGCGCGCTGCAATTCGCCACCAGACAAGGCCTGCAGGCTGTGCTGCTGCAAGTTGCTCAAGCCCCAGTCGGCCAGCGTTTGCTCCAGGCGTAGCTGACGTTGTGGCCGACTCAAGCGGCTGCGCCATAACCCGGCGCTGACCAGAGCCTGCAAGGTGATCGGGAACTGCCGATCCAGGGCTTGCTGCTGCACCAGATAGGCCACGCCCCCCAGGCGCGGCGCGGCCACGTCGACCCGGCCGCGCAAGGGCTGATTGATACCGGCGATGACCTTGAGCAAGCTGCTTTTGCCACAGCCGTTGCTGCCGATCACCCCGGTCAGGCTGGCGCGCGCCAGGTTCAGGTTCAAAGGTGGGCTCAGGGGTTGGCCGCCTGGGCCCCATTGCAGGTTATGGCAGTGGATCATGCCGGGCTCCAGTTCCAGCGGCTTTCGGCGATGGCATCGTGGGCGTGCAGGCTTTCCGCGTGCACCACCCGCAGGGCGAAGGCGCTTAAACCGGGCTGCAGCAACAGGGCGCTGTGCAGGCGGCGGGCGGCGTCTTCGCAGAACATCAGGTTCTGCCCGTTGGCCAGGGCAAAGGCCTGCTCGTCGGCGCGCTTGACCGCTGTCTGTACCGCGGTGCCCAGGGCCTGTTCGGCGG
>JBFHPI010000194.1:0-6210 GCA_041592855.1 Pseudomonas sp. | reverse complement strand
AGGCGCGCATAGGTCAGGCGTAGGCGCTTGTCTTCGGGGTATTGCTCGATGCCCTTTTCCAATAGGGGCAGGGCCTCATCGTTGCGCTCCAGGCCCTGCAGCAGGCGTGCCTGGAGCAGGATAGAGGCGGCCGGGCGTGCCTTTTTCGGTTGTTTGGCCAGCAGCTCCAGGGCCTCTTCCGGGCGCTCATCCTGTTGCAGCAGCAGGGCCTTGCCGAACTGCAACTGGCTGTTGTCCGGGTGCTTTTCCAGCAGGCGCGAGAAACTTTGCAGCAGGCCGGCACGGGTATCGGCGTCGGTTTCCGCAGCCGACAGGGCGAGGAAGTCGAAGTGGGTGTCGCCCTGGCGTGCGAGTACGCTTTCCATAAAGGTCATGGATTCGTCGTAGCGGCCGGCGCGAGCCAGCTGTACGGCAGCAGCGCGTTGCGCGTCGATATTGTCCGGGGCGTTCTTGGCCCACAGCAGGCTGGTGTCCAGGGCGGCCTGCTCGGCTCCCAGGTATTCGGCAATGCGAAAGCCGCGTTCGGCCACGCCGGCATCCTGGGTCAGCTGAGCCTGCTCGACATAGTTGCCCAGAGCAATGTCGAAGCGGTTGCGTTGCCCGGCCAGCTCGGCGGTGAGCAGGGCCAGCAGAGTGTCCTGGCTGAAGGAGGCGTAGGTCTTGGCAGCGGCGGGTGTCTGGCTGCTGGCAGCCTCTTCCACCGGCGGCCCGCTGTCGGTGCTGGTCGGGCTAAAGACTTGGCAGCCGCCGAGCAAGGCAAGGGCGGTCAGCAGGGCGAAGGGTTTATTCATAGATAGGTAGTAGGTCCAGCCTGCGGTCGGGTCATCATGACACAAG
Organism: Pseudomonas sp.; assembly: GCA_041592855.1. Taxonomy (GTDB): domain Bacteria; phylum Pseudomonadota; class Gammaproteobacteria; order Pseudomonadales; family Pseudomonadaceae; genus Aquipseudomonas. The sequence continues at coordinate 5,373 of JBFHPI010000194.1, read as the reverse complement.
CCGGGTGGCAAGCCCATGGGCGCTGCTGTGATCTGTGTTGTAGCCATAGCGCTGACTTTATGGTCAAAAAACAGGGCGGTGGTTGTTCTGCATCGGTCGAAGTAGGACAATCGCCGGCTTACATTTATCTCAGCGACAGTGCATGGCCTTTATTGCCCTTGGTATCAACCATAAGACCGCCTCGGTAGAGGTGCGCGAGCGTGTTGCCTTTACCCCGGAGCAACTGGTCGAGGCTTTGCAGCAGTTGTGTCGTCTGACACCTAGCCGCGAAGCGGCGATCCTGTCCACCTGCAACCGCAGTGAACTGTATCTGGAGCAGGATCAGCTGAGTGCCGATGAGGTGCTGCGCTGGTTGGCCGGCTATCACCAGCTCAATCTGGATGAACTGCGTGCCTGCGCCTATGTGCATCAGGACGCCGCCGCGGTGCGCCATATGATGCGCGTGGCCTGCGGGTTGGACTCGATGATTCTCGGCGAGCCGCAGATCCTCGGTCAGCTCAAATCCGCCTATGCCGTGGCTCGCGAGGCCGGCACCGTGGGGCCGCTGCTGGGGCGCCTGTTCCAGGCCACCTTCAGCACCGCCAAGAGCGTGCGCACCGACACCGCCATCGGCGAGAACCCGGTATCCGTGGCCTTTGCCGCCGTCAGCCTGGCCAAGCAGATCTTTGCCGATTTGCATCGCAGCCAGGCTTTGCTGATTGGCGCCGGTGAAACCATCAGCCTGGTGGCGCGCCACCTGCATGATCAGGGCATCAAACGCATCGTGGTGGCCAACCGTACCCTGGAACGTGCCAGTCAGCTGGCTGAGCAGTTCGGCGCCCACGCAGTGCTGCTTTCGGAAATTCCGGACGAGCTGGTCAATAGCGATATCGTTATCAGCTCCACCGCCAGCCAGTTGCCGATCCTGGGCAAGGGCGCGGTGGAGCGGGCGCTGAAAAAACGCAAGCACAAGCCGATCTTTATGGTCGATATCGCCGTGCCGCGGGATATCGAGCCCCAGGTCGGCGAGCTGGACGATGTCTACCTCTATACCGTCGATGACCTGCACGAGGTGATCGAGGAAAACCTCAAGAGTCGCCAGGGCGCGGCCCAGGCCGCCGAGGAAATGGTCGCCGCCGGTACCCAGGACTTTATGCAGCGCCTGCGTGAGTTGCTCGCCGTGGATGTGCTGCGCGCCTACCGTCAGCAGGCTGAGCGCCTGCGTGACGAGGAGCTGGCCAAGGCTCAGCGTCTGCTGGCCAATGGGGGGGATGCCGAGCAGATACTGGCGCAACTGGCCCGTGGCCTGACCAACAAGCTGCTGCATGCACCCAGCGTGCAGATGAAGAAACTGACCGCCGCCGGGCGCCTCGACGCCCTGGACCTGGCCCAGGAACTGTTCGCCCTCGACGAGGGCACGCCATCCGATAAAGGGTTGCAATGAAAGCCTCACTGTTGAACAAGCTGGATAACCTGAGTGACCGTTTTGAAGAGCTGACGGCGTTGCTCGGCGATGCCGAAGTGATTTCCAACCAGAGTCAGTTCCGCGCCTATTCCAAGGAATACGCCGAGATCGAACCGGTGATCGCCGCCTACCGCGAGCTGCGCAAGGTGCAGGCTGATCTGGAAGGCGCACAGGCCCTGCTCAAGGACAGCGACCCGGACATGCGCGCCATGGCCGAGGAAGAGGTGGCCGAGGCCCGCGAGGCCCTGGTTGGCCTGGAAAGCAACCTGCAACGCATGCTGCTGCCCAAGGACCCCAACGACTCGCGCAACGTCTATCTGGAAGTGCGCGCCGGTACCGGCGGCGACGAGGCGGCGATCTTCTCCGGCGATCTGTTCCGCATGTACTCGCGCTATGCCGAGCGCCAGGGCTGGCGGGTCGAGGTGCTCTCGGCCAGCGAGGGCGAGCACGGCGGCTACAAGGAAGTGATTGCCCGGGTCGAGGGCGACAACGTCTACGGCAAGCTCAAGTTCGAGTCCGGTGCGCACCGTGTGCAGCGCGTGCCGGAGACCGAATCCCAGGGCCGTATCCACACTTCGGCCTGCACCGTAGCGGTGCTGCCGGAGCCGGATGAGCAGGCGGCCATCGATATCAACCCGGCCGACCTGCGCGTGGACACCTACCGCAGTTCGGGTGCCGGTGGTCAGCACGTCAACACCACCGACTCGGCCATCCGCATCACCCATATTCCCACCGGCACCGTGGTGGAGTGCCAGGAAGAGCGCTCCCAGCACAAGAACCGCGCCAAGGCCATGGCCTGGCTGGCGGCCAAGCTCAAGGACCAGCAGGAAGCCGCTGCGCACAAGGAAATCTCCGACACGCGCAAGCTGCTGGTGGGCTCGGGGGACCGTTCCGAACGTATCCGCACCTACAATTTTCCCCAGGGCCGGGTCACCGATCACCGTATCAATCTGACCCTGTATTCGCTCAATGAAGTGATCGCCGGCGGCGTCGAAGCGGTGATCGAGCCGCTGCTGGCCGAATACCAGGCCGACCAGCTGGCGGCATTGGGGGATTGAGCCCTCGGTGCGCACGGTGCACCCTAGGCGGCGCGTGCCGTAGGGTGCGTCGTGCGCACCACAACGTAGCCCGGACGCAGCCCGGGAGCAGCTTTCCCGGGTTGCAGCCGGGCTACCAGAGAACTATGTCTACTATCCAATCCCTGCTCGACACCGCCGATCTGCCCGACTCGCCGACACCGCGACTGGACGCCGAGCTGCTGCTGGCCGCCGCCCTGGGCAAGCCGCGTAGCTACCTGCGCACCTGGCCGGAGCAGGAGCCGGGCGTCGAGCAGCTGGCGCGCTTTCAGGCCGATCTGGCCCGGCGTCAGAGCGGCGAGCCGGTGGCCTATATCCTCGGTCATCAGGGCTTCTGGAGCCTGGAACTGGAGGTGGCAAGCCACACCCTGATCCCGCGTCCGGACACCGAACTGCTGGTGGAAAGCGCCCTGGAGCTGCTGCCGGCAACAAAGCTGCATGCCCTGGATCTGGGCACCGGCAGCGGTGCCATTGCCCTGGCGCTGGCCAGCGAACGCCCGGCCTGGCAACTCACTGGGGTGGACCGGGTGGCCGAGGCGGTGGCCCTGGCCGAGCGCAACCGTCAGCGCCTGCAGCTGGGCAATGCGGTTTTTCTCCAGAGCCACTGGTTTGACGCGCTGTTGGGGCAGCGTTATGGCCTGATCCTGAGCAATCCGCCCTATATTCGTGCCGATGACCGCCATCTGGGTGAAGGCGATGTGCGTTTCGAGCCGAGCAGCGCCCTGGTTTCCGGCGCCGATGGCCTGGATGATATCCGTCTGATTGTCGATCAGGCGCCCAATTACCTGGACGACAATGGCTGGCTGCTGCTGGAGCATGGTTTCGATCAGGCCGAGCAGGTGCGTGGGTTGCTCGCAAGCGCTGGTTTTAACGAGGTACATAGCCGCCGTGATCTGGCAGGCCATGAGCGCATCAGCCTGGGACGTTTCAAGCATGGGTGAGCAGATGCTGACGGATGAAGAATTACTGCGCTACAGCCGGCAGATTCTGCTGGCGCAGATCGATATCGACGGCCAGCTGCGCCTGAAAAACAGCCGTGCCCTGATTATCGGCCTGGGCGGTCTGGGCTCGCCGGTGGCGCTGTACCTGGCCGCCGCCGGGGTCGGCGAGCTGCATCTGGCGGATTTCGATACGGTCGATCTGACCAACCTGCAGCGGCAGATCGCCCACGACACGGCCAGCATCGGCCTGGCCAAGGTGGAATCGGCGGCCAAGCGCCTGCTGGCGATCAATCCGCAGCTCAAGCTGCACCTGCACCCCCGGGGCCTGGATGCCGACTCCCTGGCCAGCGCCGTGGCGGCGGTGGATCTGGTGCTGGATTGCTCGGACAACTTCGGCACCCGCGAGTCGGTCAATGCCGCCTGCGTGGCGGCCAGGGTGCCCCTGGTCAGCGGCGCGGCGATTCGCCTGGAAGGTCAGCTGTCGGTGTTCGATCCGCGGCGCGATGACAGTCCCTGCTATCACTGCATCTACGGCCATGGCAGCGAAGCCGAGCTGACCTGCAGCGAGGCCGGCGTGGTAGGCCCCCTGGTGGGCCTGGTCGGCAGCCTGCAGGCTCTGGAAGCGCTCAAGCTGATGGCTGATTTTGGCGAGCCCCTGGTGGGCCGACTGCTGCTGATCGACGCGTTAGGCAGCCGTTTTCGTGAACTCAAGGTCAAGCGTGACCCGGGCTGTAGCGTGTGCGGTGGCCATGTCGAGTAACGCGCCGATTGGCGTATTCGACTCCGGGGTCGGCGGCCTGTCGGTGCTGGGCGAGATTCACGCGCTGCTGCCCAATGAGTCCCTGCTCTATGTGGCCGACAGCGGCCATGTGCCTTACGGTGAAAAAAGTCCCGAATTTATTCGCCAGCGCTGTGCCCTGATCGCCGAGCACCTGCTCGCCCAGGGCGCCAAGGCCCTGGTGCTGGCCTGCAATACCGCCACGGTGGCGGGGGTGGTCGAGCTGCGTGAGCGCTATCCGCAGTTGCCCGTGGTGGGCATGGAGCCGGCGGTCAAACCTGCGGCAGCCGCCACAAAGACGGGTGTGGTCGGCGTACTGGCCACCACCGGCACACTAAAAAGCGCCAAGTTCGCCGCGCTGCTCGACCGTTTCGCCAGCAATGTGCGGGTGATCACCCAGCCCTGTCCGGGGCTGGTGGAATGCATTGAGGCCGGTGAGCTGGACAGCGCCATCACCCGCGAACTGCTCCAGGGCTTTGTCACACCGTTACTGGCCGAAGGCTGCGACACCCTGATTCTCGGCTGCACCCATTACCCCTTTATCAAGCCGCTGCTGCGCGGCCTGGTGCCGGCTTCGATCAGCCTGATCGACACCGGTACGGCGGTGGCGCGGCAAGTTCAGCGGCTATTGGCCCAGCATGATCTGCTCGCAAGCGGCCCAGCGCAGCCGGCGCAGTTCTGGTCAAGTGGCGACCCGGCGGCCATGCAGCGGGTTTTGCCTCTGCTTTGGGGCGAGGCGGCATTGGTGCGCGCGCTGCCATAGCACTTCGCTCTTAGCTGGTTATGGGGTTGTCTCAGCCAACAGGCTGACCCGTACCCGCTCCGGCGCCAAGGTTTCGCAGTGGATACGCACCGGCAAAAAGGCTTCGATCACCTGGATATTGCTGTCCAGATGCGCGGTGCGCCGCGGCGTGGTAAAGCTGCCGCCGCCGGCCAATGCCATGGGCAGCAATAGCTGATCGGCCAGGTGCTCGGCTACGGCGCTCTCGCCGCCTAGCTGTGATCTCTCAGTAGGTTGTTCATCCGGGGCATTCCCGGAATTCTGGAAGTGCGACCAACCATGCCTTCCAGGAGCCCCGGATGAACCTGCATAAACATGCCCGTCTTACCCCTCGCGGTCGAGCCCTTTTGGTT
>JBFHPI010000193.1:0-6248 GCA_041592855.1 Pseudomonas sp. | reverse complement strand
CACCATATGCAGGACGAGGCGGCCAACTTCCCTGATCCAGCAGACCGCGCCAGCCAGGAAGAGGAATTCAGCCTCGAACTGCGCGCCCGCGACCGCGAGCGCAAGCTGATCAAGAAGATCGACGAAACCCTGCAGCTGATCGAAGACAATGACTACGGCTGGTGCGACTCCTGCGGCGTCGAGATCGGCATCCGCCGCCTTGAAGCCCGCCCCACCGCCACCCTGTGCATCGACTGCAAGACCCTGGCGGAAATCAAGGAAAAACAGGTCGGCTCCTGATCCGTCCCAGAGGGTGCTTCGGCACCCTCAGTTGTTTTTGCCCTCTGTTCGGCACTGGCTTGCGCCCGTATGAACACACCCACCTATATCGGTCGCTTCGCCCCCACGCCTAGCGGCTATCTGCACTTTGGTTCCCTGGTCGCCGCCCTGGCCTCCTACCTCGACGCCCGCGCCGTGGGTGGTCGCTGGCTGCTGCGCATGGAAGACCTCGACCCACCGCGGGAAGTGCCAGGGGCCCAGGCGGCCATCCTGCACAGCCTGGAAAACTATGGTTTGCACTGGGATGGTCAGCTGGTACGCCAGAGCCAGCGCCACGATGCCTACGCCGCCCTGGTGGATGAACTGCTACAGCGCGGCCTGGCCTATGCCTGCACCTGCTCGCGCAAGCAGCTGGAAGGCTATCAGGGCATTTACCCGGGTTTCTGCCGCGACGCCGGCCACGCCCAAGACAACGCCGCCATCCGCCTGCGCGTGCCGGACAACCGCTACGGCTTCGTCGACCGGGTGCACGGCCAGTACAGCCAACACCTGGGGCGCGAGGTGGGCGACTTCGTGATTCGCCGCCGCGATGGCCTGTATGCCTACCAGCTGGCGGTGGTGCTGGACGATGGCTGGCAGGGGGTGACCGATGTGGTGCGCGGCGCCGACCTGCTCGACTCCACCCCACGCCAGCTGTATCTGCAGGCGCTGCTCGGCCTGCCGCAGCCGCGCTACCTGCATGTGCCGCTGATCATCCAGCCCGACGGCCACAAGCTGGGTAAATCCTATCGCTCCCCGCCCCTGCCGGCGGATCAGGCCACGCCCATGCTGCTGCGCGCCCTGCGCGCCCTCGGTCAGCCACTGCCGGACGGTGGCGAACAGGCCCGCGCCGAGGAACTGCTGCGCTGGGCCTGCCGGCACTGGGATGCCAGCCGCATTCCGCGCACCCGCACCCTGGCCGAGGCACAATTGCGCTAGGCCAAGGCCACCGATTTGATCTGCGCCCAGAGCCTCAGCCCGGGGTGCAGGCCCAGTTGATCCAGGGAATAGCGGGTAATACGGGCCATCAGCTGCTCGTCGCCCAGCTGCAAACGCACCAAGACATGGGCCTGGCCCTCGGGTGCCAGCCAGTCCAGCACCTCTACCGGCAACAGATTGAGCATACTGCTGCCCTCGGCTCGCTGCAGGCTCAGGCTGACGTCCCGCGCCTTGATCTTGACCCGCACTGCATGCTGCAGCGGCAAGGGCACATGGGGTAGGCGCAATTCGCTTGCACTGCCCGGCAGCTGAATGGACAGCAAGCCGTAAACGCCATCATGGCCACTGACCCGCCCCTCCACCACGGCCTCGGCGTCCTCGCCCTGTACAAAGGGCAGGTCGGCACGCAGCAGGGTTTCCTTCAAGGGGCCGCTGGCCGTTACCCGCCCCTCCTCCAGCAGCACCAGATGATCGGCCAGACGCGCCACCTCGTCCGGGGCATGGCTGACGTAGATCACCGGGATCTCCAGCTCCTCATGCAGGCGCTCCAGATAGGGCAACACCTCCTGCTTGCGCTTGAGATCGAGGGCCGCCAGGGGCTCGTCCAGCAACAGCAGGCGCGGACTGGTCAGCAGCGCCCGGGCAATCCCCACCCGCTGCCGCTCGCCACCGGAGAGCTTGTCCGGCAGACGCTCGAGCAGATGGCCAATGCCCAACAGTTCGACCGCCTGAGCCAAGGGAATATGGCGCTGATGCGCAGGGATACGCTTAAGGCCGAACTCCAGATTGCCCCGCACCGACAGATGGCTGAACAGGTTGGCCTCCTGAAACACATAGCCCAGCGCCCGCTTGTGCGGCGGCAGAAAAATCCCCTGGGCGCTGTCCTGCCACAGCTCGCCATTGACCCGCAAATAGCCCTCGGCAGGCCGATCCAGGCCGGCGAAGCAGCGCAGACAACTGGTCTTGCCCGAGCCGGAATGCCCGAACAACGCGCTGACGCCACGCCCTGGAAGCTGCAGCGCAATATTCAGGGCAAAGCCCGGATGCTCCAGCCGAAAGCGCGCCTCGATTCCCGTGTCCACCCGGGTCGCGGCCGGGCCGGGCGCAATGCCCGCGAAAAATCTTCTCAGCATTACCAGACTCGCCTGCTGCCACGCCCCGCATACAGGGCCAGCAACACGATAAAGGAGAACAGCACCATGCCGCCGGCCAGCCAGTGGGCCTGGGCGTAGTTCATGGTTTCCACCAGGCTGTAGATCTGTACCGAAGCCACCTGGGTCTTGCCGGGAATATTGCCGCCGATCATCAGCACCACGCCAAACTCACCCACGGTATGGGTAAAGCCCAGAATGGCGGCGGTGATAAACCCCGCCTTGGCCTGCGGCAGCACCACCGTAAAGAAGGCATCCCAGGGATTGGCGCGCAGCGTCGCCGCCGCTTCCAGCGGGGCCCGGCCGATGGCCTCGAAGGCGTTCTGCAAAGGCTGCACGACAAAGGGCAGGGAGTAGAACACCGAGCCGATGACCAGGCCGGCAAAGGTGAAGGTCAGGGTTCCCAGCCCCAGACTCTGGGTCAGCTGACCGAAAAAGCCATTGGGGCCCATGCTGATCAGCAGATAAAAGCCCAGTACCGTGGGCGGCAGTACCAACGGCAGCGCCACCACGGCACCGACCACCTGCTTCCAGCGCGAGGCGGTACGCGCCAGCCACCACGCAATCGGTGTACCGATTAGCAACAGCAGCACAGTGGTCAGCGACGCCAATTCCAGGGTCAGCCAAACCGCATCGAATTCCGCCTGGGTCAGTGGCATCGGGATCAGTTTCCGGTTGCGAGCTGATAGCCGTAGGACTGGATAATCGCGGCGGCCTGCGCCCCTTGCAGGTACTCGACAAGCGCCGCCGCGACTGGATTATCACGCCCCCTCTTGAGCATCAGGGCATCCTGCCTGATCGAATCATGCAGCTCGGCCGGCACACGCCAGGCCGAGCCGCTAATCAGCTGGCCGCCCTGATAGACCTGCGACAAGGCGACAAAGCCCAACTCGGCATTGCCGGTGCTGACGAAATGCAGCGCCTTGCCAATGCTCTGGCCGACCACCAGCTTGTCCTGCAGGGCATCGCTCAGGCCCAGTTGCTGCAGGGTCTGCACGGCCGCCTGACCATAAGGTGCGGTTTGTGGGTCGGCAATGGCCAGATGGCGAAAGCGCCCGGCCTTGAGCACCGCGTCCGAGCCGTCGATATAGCCCTCCTGCGCCGACCACAGCACCAGGCTGCCAATGGCATAGGTGAAGCGCGAACCGGCCACTGCCAGCCCCTCCTGCTCCAGCTTTTGCGGGGTACTGACATCGGCCGAGAGGAAGAGCTCGAAGGGTGCGCCATGATGAATCTGCGCATACAGCTGACCTGTAGCTCCGAAAGACGCCACCACTCGATGCCCCGTGGCCTGCTCGAACTGCCTGGCAATTGCCTGCATGGGCGCGGTGAAGTTGGCGGCGACGGCCACCTGCACCTCGCCGGCCCAGCTGCTGAGGCTCAGGGCCAGACCCAGGCAAAGGCTGCAGGCATGGCAAAAGAAACGCGGCATAGTCTGTTGTCCTCAGGCCACAGGAAATAGGCATAACGCTATATACAGAGAAATATAGCGCTATGCAAAGCAACAGAGGCCCGGCCTATGCCTTTATTGTGGGGCAGGCGGAGGCGCCAACCAGTCGGTCAGCTCGGCCGCCTCAGCCTGCACCGCCGCCTGGGCCTTGGCGCACAGGGCCTGATAACGCTGCATGACCTGTTCGCCCAGGGCGGTCAGCTGGGTACCACCGCCATGCTTGCCGCCGGCCAGGGTGCTGACCAGGGGCTCACGGAAGCTGCGGTTCATGGTTTCCACCAACAGCCAGGCACGCCGATAGGACATGCCCATGGCCCGTGCCGCCGCACTGATGGAGCCATGCTCGGCAATGGCCGCCAGCAGCTCGGCCTTGCCCGGCCCCATGGCGATATCGGCACCGTTGTGCAGGCGAATCTTCACCTCCAGGCGGTACATGGGATTAGCCCTGCAGCGCCGCATCGACCAGTTGCTGCGCCTCACTGAAGATGCGTTGCAGATGGTCCTGGTCGCGGTAGCTTTCGGCGTAGATCTTGTAGATATCCTCGGTACCGGAGGGCCGTGCGGCGAACCAGCCGCCCTCGCTCAGCACCTTAATCCCGCCAATGGCCGCAGCGTTGCCTGGGGCCTTGTCCAGCACCTGAACGATGGCATCGCCGGCCAACTCGGCGCTCTGCACGCGGCTGGCCGACAACTGGCCCAGGGCCTGCTTCTGCGCCGCGGTCGCCGGCGCATCGCGGCGATCGGCATGGATGGAGCCAAACTCATCGCTCAGGCCGCGGTACAGCTCGCCCGGGTCACGCCCGCTCACCGCAGTCATCTCAGCTGCCAGCAGGGCCATGGCGATGCCGTCCTTGTCGGTGGTCCAGACCTGACCATCGCGACGCAGGAAGGTCGCTCCGGCGCTTTCCTCCCCCCCAAAGCCCAGGCTGCCGTCAAACAAACCATTAGCGAACCACTTGAAGCCCACCGGCACTTCCTGCAGCGGTCGGCCCAGGCGTGCAGCAACGCGGTCGATCATGGCGCTGCTGACCAGGGTCTTGCCCACGGCTGCCTGCGGGTGCCACTGCGGACGATGCCGGAACAGGTAGTCGACGGCCACGCTGAGGAAGTGGTTGGCCGGCAGCAGCCCTACGCTGGGCGCGACAATGCCATGGCGGTCGTAATCCGTGTCACAGGCAAAGGCGATATCGTAGCCATCCTTGAGGCCGATCAGGCGCTGCATGGCGTGGCGGGAGGACGGGTCCATACGGATCTGCCCGTCCCAATCCAGGCTCATAAAGGCGAACTGCGGATCGACCACCTGGCTCACCACATCCATATTGAGGCCATATTGCTCGGCAATCCGCCCCCAGTAGCGCACACCGGCACCGCCCAGGGGATCGACCCCCAAACGCAAGCCGGCAGCGCGTATGGGGGCAAAGTCGAGCACCGCGCCCAACTCATCCACATAACGACCGAGAAAATCGTACTCGGCCACACAGGCCGCCTGACGGGCCTGGGCCAGCGGCAACGACCTGACCTCACGCAGCCCACCTTCAAGCAGCACATTGGCCCGCTGCTGTATCCAACCGGTGACATCGCTATCCGCCGGGCCACCATTAGGCGGGTTGTACTTGAAGCCACCACTGTCCGGCGGATTGTGCGAGGGGGTGATCACGATGCCATCGGCCAGAGCGCTGTTGCGCCCCTGGTTGTAGGTCAGAATGGCTCGCGACAGCGCCGGCGTCGGCACAAACTCATCCCCCTGTGAACGCAAGGTCTGCACACCATTGCCGGCCAGCACCTGCAATGCCGTCTCCAGGGCCGGCTGCGACAGCGCATGGCTATCGGCACCGATAAACAGCGGCCCGTCTATACGCTGAGCTGCGCGGTAATCACAGATGGCCTGGGTGATGGCCAGGACGTGATCGCGGTTAAAGCTGCGCGCCAGGGAACTGCCCCGATGCCCGGACGTGCCGAACGCCACCCGCTGGCCAGGCTCGGTCGGATCGGGCTGCGACTCATGATAGGCTGCCAGCAACTGATCAATATCGGTAAGAGAAGCACTGGGCGCCGGCTGACCGGCCAGAGGATGGATACGCGAACTCACTCGAACTCCCTAGGGTGAATGGCGGAAAACCCTGCAAGCTTAACAGGCTCGCGAGCCGAGCGCGGCCAGGCTATCCTGTGCAGCCTTCTGCCCCTGTCAGGTATGCCCCATGCAAGCCCAGCTCGAAGAACTTATCAGCAAGATCAGCTCGGGCTGCATGTTGCCGGAAGAAGTGGCCCGTATCGCCACGGAAGCTGCCCAGGCCTACGCCGACCCACAAGGCTTTCTCAGCGCCAACCCGGATATCAACTACGACGACAGTTTCCCCATTCCCCTGGGCGAGTGGGTGGTAGTGGGCAGCCTGCCGGACACCGTGCTGTTT
>JBFHPI010000192.1:0-6268 GCA_041592855.1 Pseudomonas sp. | reverse complement strand
CCATCGTGTCAGTAGGGTGCGCCATGCTCACCGGCATTGCGGTGCATGGCACCCGGCTTACAGACGCGGCAGAAGGAGGTCCTTCAGCTCAGTCAGCTTGCCGTGAAAAAAGTGGCCGCATTCTGCCACTTTCAGCAGCTCATGGGCACGCCCAAGGTTCGCCGACCAGTCGTATACCACCTGCGGCTCTATCACTTCATCGAGCTCAGGCTGAATCAGGATCAGGGGAACGCGCTGCGGCGGCGGGTTAACTGCTGTAAGTCGCTGCACCGCCGGGGCCAGCATAAACAGCTGGGCCACGGTCTGCCCCTGCTTCTCCAGGCGCCCGGCCAGGGCTGCGGCAACAAATCCGCCAAAGGAAAAGCCCAGCAGGGTCAGAGGTAACCCGGGGTACTGTGCGCGCAGCCAGGCGGCCACGGCCTCGGCATCGTCCACTTCGCCACTGGCCATGTCATGGCTACCGACACTGGCGCCGACACCTCGATAGTTGAAACGCAGGGTGTGATAACCGGCATCGCGGGCAGTACGCTGCACGGTGGACACCACCTTGTTGAGCATGGTGCCACCCTGCACCGGGTTGGGGTGACAGATCAGCGCCACAGCACGGGCGTCGGGCACCTCAAGCGAGAGGGCTTCCAGCTGGCCGCAGGGGCCTGGAATAAAAACGGCGGTTTCGCGGTTAAGCAACAGGGAACTCCGTGACCCCGAACCGGGGCGACTCGTCTAGCAAACTACCTGCACCAAGACAGATCACCGCAAACGTTTCGGCATTGCTTTGCGGTATACAGCGCAGGTTCGAGCCGTTAACGTAAAGCAAAGCCGTTTAGAGAGGAAGGACTCGTGGAACAGACGCTCACCGCCTGGTTGCTACCCGCCGTTGCCCTGGTAGCCGGCATTGCCATTGGCTTTGTCATCGCCCGCCTGGCCCCCAATGCCGCTCCTGGCCGCACCCAGCGCCAGCTGGATGAAATCCAGCAACGCTTCGATGCCTATCAGAGCGAAGTGGTGACCCACTTCAACACCACCGCCAATCTGGTGAAAAAACTCAGCCAAACCCAACTGGATGTTCAGCAGCACCTGTCCGAAGGCGCCAACCGTCTGGCCCTGGACGAACTGACCCGCCAACGCCTGCTGGCCACCCTGCATGTCGAAGAGGGCGGTGAAAAGCGCGAGCGCCTGAAGGCCCCGGCACATACCGAAATGCCCAAGGACTATGCGCCGAAAAGCGCTGACGTGCCGGGCATGCTGGATGAAAGCTATGGTCTGAAAAACAAGTAACGCCAGCCCACAAGAAAAAGCCCCGCCTATCTCTGGATAGGCGGGGCTTTTGTTTATGTAAAACACGTAGGATGGGTTGAGCCTGCGATACCCATCAGGGGGCTGCAAGGCCCCACAGATATAGGCGGGGCACAGCATGGGTATCGCTTCGCTCAACCCATCCTACGCATTGGGCGCTCAATGCAACGCATGGCTGAATAGCCAACAAAAAGCCCCAGCAAACTGGGGCTTTTTGTTGCACACAAGCGCTTAGATCGCGCCGCGCGAACGCAGCAACTCCAGCACCTGCTTAACGCTTTCTTCCACCGAAACCGCCTGGGTATCGATCACCAGATCGGCATCCAGCGGCACATCGTAGGGGAAGGACTCGCCGGGGATATTGTCACCGCCGGCGGCGTAAAGGCCCTGGGGATCACGCTCGCGGCAAACTTGGGGCGAAGCCTGCACGTAAACGGTCAGCAGACGCTCGGCACCAATACTGGCCTTGGCCTGTTCCCGCCCTTCGGCATCCGGGGCGACAAAGGCGGCCAGGGTCAGCAGACCGGCCTCGTTGAACTGCTTGGCCACCTGGGCCGCGCGACGCCAGTTCTCGGTACGCCCGGCGCGATCCTGAGACAAGCCCTTGTTCAGGTCATGCCGCAGGTTCTGGCCATCGAGCACATACACGGCGCGCCCCATATCGAACAGCTTGCGCTCCACGGCATAGGCCAGGGTGCTCTTGCCGGCGCCGGACAGGCCGCTGAACAGCACGGTGGCCGGCTGCTGGCCGAAGCGCGCGGCGCGCTCCTCGGTGGAGACATGGGCCAACTTGCCATGGTGGCCGCCACCCTGAGCCCCGACTGGATCGGCGATGATCATACCGGCGCCTACGGTGCCGTTGGTCAGGCGGTCGATCACGATAAAGGCGCCGGTGGTGCGGTTATGCGCGTAGCCATCCAGGGCAATGGGCGCATCCAGGGCCACCTTGACCCGGCCGATTTCATTGAGCTGCAGGCTGCTGGCCGGCCCCTCTTCCAGGGTGTTGACATCGACCCGATGCACGATGCTCGGGATCGAGCCCGGCACATAGCTGGTGGCACGCTTGATGTCATACTTTTTGCCCGGCAGCATGGGCTCTTCGCCCATCCATACCAGCATGGCCTCGAAGCCATCGGTGACCTGCGGGCGATTGTCGGCATGCACCAGCATGTCGCCACGGGACACGTCAATTTCGTCTTCCAGGGTCAGGGTAATCGCCTGACCTGGCCCGGCCTGCTCCAGTTCCCCTTCGAAGGTAACGATGGACTTGACCTTGCTGCCCTTGCCCGACGGCAGGGCGATGACTTCGTCACCCTTGCGCACGATGCCGCTGGCCAGGGTGCCGGCGAAACCACGGAAGTTCAGGTTCGGACGGTTGACGTACTGCACCGGGAAACGCAGGTCGTCGAAATTGCGGTCGCCCGCCACTTCCACGGTTTCCAGGATTTCCATCAACGACTGGCCGTCATACCAGGGCGAGCGCTCGCTCTTGTTGACCACGTTGTCGCCTTTCAGTGCCGACATGGGCACGAAATGCAGGGAGCTGGGCTTGAGCGCGATACCTTCGGCGAACTTCAGGTAGTCGGCCTTGATCTGCTCGAAAACGCCCTGATCGAAGCCCTTGAGGTCCATCTTGTTGATGGCCACGACGATATGCTTGATGCCCAGCAAGCTGGCGATAAAGCTGTGGCGCTTGGTCTGGGTCTGCACGCCATAGCGGGCGTCGATCAGGATAATGGCCAAATCACACGTAGAAGCCCCGGTCGCCATATTGCGGGTGTACTGCTCATGGCCGGGGGTGTCAGCGATGATGAACTTGCGCTTGGCGGTGCTGAAATAGCGGTACGCCACATCGATGGTGATGCCTTGCTCGCGCTCGGCCTGCAGACCATCAACCAGCAGGGCCAGGTCGATGTCATCGCCCGTGGTGCCGACTTTCTTGGAGTCCTTGCTGATGGCCTCCAAGTGGTCTTCGTAGATCATCTTGGAGTCGTGCAGCAGGCGCCCGATCAGGGTGCTCTTGCCGTCATCGACATTGCCGCAGGTGAGGAAACGCAACAGTTCCTTGCGCTCGTGCTGGGCCAGGTAAGCGAGGATGTCTTCGCTGATCAGATCGGATTGGTGCGACATCTTAAAAGTACCCCTGACGTTTCTTCTCTTCCATCGACCCGGCCTGATCGTGATCGATCACCCGGCCCTGACGCTCGCTGGTGCGGGTCAGCAGCATTTCCTGGATGATTTCCGGCAGCGTGGTGGCGGTGGACTCCACGGCGCCGGTCAGCGGGTAGCAACCGAGGGTACGGAAACGCACCATCTTCTTGGTGATGCGGGCCTTTTCTTCGTCCGACAGGTGCTCAAGGATGCGTTCGTCGTCGATCATGATCAGGGTGCCGTTCTTCTCGATCACTTCGCGCTCGGCAGCGAAGTACAGCGGCACAATCGGGATCTGCTCCAGGTAGATGTACTGCCAGATGTCCAGCTCGGTCCAGTTGGACAGCGGGAACACGCGGATCGACTCACCCTTCTTGACCTTGCCGTTGTACACGTTCCACAGCTCGGGGCGCTGGTTCTTCGGGTCCCAGCGGTGTTTGCTGTCACGGAAGGAATAGACGCGCTCCTTGGCCCGGGATTTTTCCTCGTCGCGGCGCGCGCCACCAAAGGCGGCATCGAAGCCGTACTTGTCCAGCGCCTGCTTGAGACCCTCAGTCTTCATCACATCGGTGTGCTTGGCACTGCCGTAGGTGAAGGGATTCATGTTCTGGGCCACGCCATCAGGATTGATATGGGTGAGCAGATCCAGGCCATATTCGTTGACCATTTTCTCGCGGAAGCGATACATCTCCTGAAACTTCCAGCGGGTGTCGACGTGCAACACCGGAAACGGCAGCTTGCCGGGAAAGAACGCCTTGCGCGCCAGGTGCAGCATCACGGCGGAGTCTTTGCCGATGGAATAGAGCATCACCGGGTTGTCGAATTCGGCGGCCACTTCACGAATGATGTGGATACTTTCCGCCTCCAGCTGCTTCAGGTGGGTCAGTTTATCGAGCATGGCTACTCACGTATTGCGTTCAGAATTGGGCCGACAGCCAGGATCTGTGTGGTCGCATGGCGAATCGCGGGCGACAGCAGACCCCAGGACGAGGGCGCACTCTAGCACAGCCCTCTCTTCTAATCAGGAGGCCGGTTAGATCGAAAAGATCTAGCTTTATAGCCATGATCCTGGGCTGCAACCCGCTTCAGATGGGGTTTGGACAGTCGATAAACAGGTGTTCGATGGCAAAGCGACGTGCCAGGTAATCGCCCAGGGCCTGCACCCCGTAACGTTCGGTGGCATGGTGGCCGGCGGCAATAAAGCTGATGCCATTCTCCCGAGCGCTGTGGAAGGTCTGCTCGGAAGCTTCACCGGTCAGATACAGATCGACACCGGCGGCGACGGCTTGATCGATATAACCCTGGCCCCCGCCCGTGCACCAGCCAACCCGGCGGATCATCTCGCCCTCGTCAACCAGCAGCGGCTCACGGCCGAGCACCTCATGCACGCGATGGGCAAAGTCGCGCGCACTCATGGCCTCATCCAGAGAGCCGACCAGGCCGACGGTGCGCGGGTTATCCGGTTCAAGCGGGCCTTCCACGACGATACCCAGTTGCGCGGCCAGCTGCACGTTGTTGCCCACCTCCGGGTGCAGGTCCAGGGGCAGGTGGTAGGCCAGCAGGCTGATGTCGTTGGCCAGCAGGGTTTTCAGGCGGCGCTGCTTCATGCCAGTAACGCAGGGGTTCTCGCCCTTCCAGAAATAGCCATGGTGGACCAGCAGCACATCGGCGCCGGCCTCTACCGCGGCATCCACCAGGGCCTGGCTGGCGGTGACACCGCTGACAATACGCAGCACCTGGGGGCGCCCTTCGACCTGCAGGCCGTTGGGGCAGTAATCATTGATACGGGCCGCATTCAGATAGCGGTCGGCTTCTGCTACCAGGGCTGCCAGGGCAATGGCCATGCGTGATTCCTCAAGAGCGGTTGCGGGTCGCTGATTTATTGCTCGGCGAGCCTCTATAATGGCGCACCTTAAGGGGCAGCCCCAGCCCCCGCAACCCTCAGGATTCGAGAGATGTTCCAGGCCCTGCGTTTCCTCGGCTGGCCCCTGCTGGCCGGCGTGCTACTGGCCCTGCTGCTGATGCAGTACTTCCCGCAATGGGTCGGCCTGCCAGGGCAGGATGTGCACCTGCGCCAGGCGCCCTTCTACAGCCGCATGCAGGAAGGCCCGGTGTCCTACGCCGAGGCAGTGAATCTGGCCTCCCCCGCGGTGGCCAACCTGTACACCACCAAGTTCGTCAGCAAGCCCAGCCACCCGCTGTTCGAGGACCCCCAGTTTCGCCGTTTCTTCGGTGACAACCTGCCACGCCAGCAGCGCATGGAGTCCAGCCTGGGTTCGGCGGTGATCATGAGCCCGGAAGGCTACCTGCTGACCAACAACCATGTGGTGGCGGGCGCCGACCAGATCGTGGTGGCGCTCAAGGATGGCCGCGAAACCCTGGCACGGGTGATCGGCAGCGATCCGGAGACCGATCTGGCCGTGCTCAAGATCGATATCGGTAACCTGCCGGCGATCACCCTGGGACGCTCGGACACCATCAATATCGGCGACGTGACCCTGGCCATCGGCAACCCCTTCGGCGTCGGCCAGACCGTGACCATGGGCATTATCAGTGCCACCGGGCGCAACCAGCTGGGCCTCAATACCTACGAGGACTTTATCCAAACCGACGCCGCGATCAACCCCGGCAATTCCGGCGGCGCCCTGGTGGATGCCTATGGCAACCTGGTGGGCATCAATACCGCAATCTTCTCCAAATCCGGTGGCTCACAAGGCATCGGCTTCGCCATCCCGACCAAACTGGCTCTGGAGGTGATGCAGGCGATCATCGAACATGGCCAGGTGATTCGCGGCTGGCTGGGCATCGAGGTGCAACCGCT